>JAZNLF010000141.1:0-4099 GCA_045578945.1 Clostridia bacterium
TTTCAACATGCGCCGTCTGCGGGAACATATCAAAAGGATAAACCGTGCCGGCGGTATACCCCGCTTCCGAGAGTAATTTTATATCGCGTGCAAGCGTTGCAGGGTTGCAGGAAACATAGAGAATTTTTTCGGGCTTCATACGAAGAAGCGTTTCGATAAGTGCCGCATCGCATCCCTTGCGGGGCGGATCTACAACTGCGACATCGGCATAAACACCTTTTTCATAAAGCGCCCTTGTCACTTCCCCTGCGTCACCCACGTAAAACTCTGTATTGGCAAAACCATTTTGTGCCGCATTTTTCTTTGCATCGCGGACGGCCTCGGGGATAATCTCCACGCCGATAACCTTTTTCGCCTTTTTCGCCAAAAACAAGGAAATGGAGCCGATACCCGAATATAGGTCAAATACAGTTTTATCAGAAATGTCCCCGAGAAGTTCGAGGCCCTTTTCGTAAAGCATGGCCGCTACAGCGGGATTCACCTGGAAAAAGGAGTGATGCGAAACGGTGTACGAAATCTCCCCGATTTTCGCCGTCACCGCGCCCGTCCCATACAAAGTGCGCGTTTCCTTCCCCAAAATCACATTGGTTTTTTCGCTGTTTATATTTTGCATAAGCGTTGTTACGCCTTCTTTTCGCATGGTTTCTATGAGTGCATCCTCCGCCTTTAAAGCTTTCCCCCTTGTGACAAGGGACACCATGGTTTCCCCTTCTATCCCTTCACGGATATAAATATGGCGGATATCCCCCTTGTGCGTCTTTTCATCATACGCACGGATTCCATTCTCACGCATCCACGAAAGCACCGCCGCGATAATGCGCCGACAGTTTTCCGACTGCAAAAGACAGCCTTCCGCTGCGACCACGCGATGGCTATTCGGCGCAAAAAAGCCTGCAACGGGCGTATTATCTTGTCCGTTTGCGACGGGAATCTGGATTTTATTTCGGTATGCCGTCTCTTTTTCGCCATGCGCCACGGGTGCTACACGGCAATCCCCCTGACCGCCGATGCGCGAAATCGCATCCCGCACACGCGTTTCTTTCCAAAAGAGTTGTTCCTCGTACTTCATATGCATCAAAGAACAACCTCCGCAACGACCAAAAGCCGCGCATGGCGGCTTTGTACGTTTTTGAGACGGCGTTATAATTTCTTCAATTTTCGCATATCCAAACTGCTTGCCCACCTTTAAAATGCGCAAACAACAAGTGTCCCCCTCGACGGCGAAGGGGACAAAAAGCGTGTAGCCGGCGGGCTTTGCAATACCCTCGCCCGTACAGCCTTGCGCTATAATATCTGCAATTATCAAATCATTTTTCTGCATAACTTTACTTTACGGATACATCTATTCCGGACGGCACCAGCATCACAAAGGTCTGCCCAGGATTTAAGGCAATTTCCGCACCCTTTTCATCCTTCCATACGGTCTTGCCGCTGCGGGAAGATTTTTCCCATGTAATCGGCATCGCCTTACCCATTGTGATATACTGCCCTTTGCCGCTTCCGACCGTATCAATGTTAATGCGGGCAGAGCCATCACCCAAAGGATAGCTCTTCACTGTCATAACCACAATATTTTTAACTGCAAACGACGCCCCGCCCTGCAAGGCGTGCACGTTGCCGTTCATATATTTTCCGTATGTACCTGCTTCCGCATTATACAAAAAGCCGCTTCTGTAGCCGCCCGAATAGCGGATGGTAATATCCGTCGCAGGTGTGCCGCCTTCTATTTCCTTTGCATGCTCAGAAAATACAAGCGGTGCTTTTTCCCTGTCGGTTCGGTACCCCTTCTTCTCTACCATTGCGCCGATTTTTTCCATAGATGTAAACGCACTGTGATAATCGCCTACATATTTATTTTCTCTCCAGTATGCGGCGCTGTCACTTCCCAAAACACCGTTTATATTATTAACGCCGAGGGCAGGGATATCCGCCATAGCGCGCGGACTGTAGCCAAAGTGTGTGTAGATTGCATCATGTTCTAAGGCGTAATCCAAAAAATAGTGTCTTGAGGAGCGAACAGGCCCGATTTTTTCCGTGCTTTGTTCATTAAAAAGTGCCATGAGGCGCGTCGCACCACCCTCAACGGGTACTTCATAAATTAAATACGCATCCTGGAGTCCTGCATGCGGCCATGCGTCCTTATTGTCATTATCCACCATGACAGCGACAGGTCTTTTTTCCGCTTCGTTATATGCGACGTAAAATGCGTCTGCCTCCTGCACCTCGGGCACATCGGGTACATCGTTTTGCGGTGATGGTGCGACGGTTTCTTTCGCCTTACACCCCGTCAAAGCCAAAATAAAAAGAAGAAAGATTGCGGCCGTTTTTTTCATACTTTTGTCCTTTCCGACGCTTTTTTTGCGTCTGTAGCTTATTTATCGTTTGCGCGTTTTTTCGCACGCAAATCATTTTTCAAAATCCGCTTACGGATGCGGAGTATATTGGGCGTAACCTCCAAAAGCTCATCATCTGCCAAAAATTCAATGTACTGCTCAAGGCTCATATTGCGCGGCGGCGTCAGACGCAGCGCTTCGTCCGAGCCCGATGCGCGCATATTTGTGACATGCTTACGCTTGCAGACATTGACAACAACGTCCTCTGCACGGCTGTTCTCACCGACGACCATGCCCTCATACACCTTCTCGCCGGGGCCGATAAACATAACGCCTCTGTCTTGCGCGTTAAAAAGACCATAGGAAACTGCCTCGCCATCCTCAAACGCGACCAGCGAGCCACGCGAGCGTGCAGGAATCTCTCCACCTATCGGCGCGTAGGAATCAAACACGTGGTTTATCACGCAGGTGCCGCGCGTTTCTGTCAGGAGCTGACTGCGATACCCTAAAAGACCGCGTGCGGAAATTTTAAATTCAATGCGGCAGAAGCCTTGCGCGCTTGGTGCCATATTTACAAGCACCGCTCGGCGAAGCCCTGCGCTTTCAATAACCGCACCCGTATATTCCTCGGGCACGTCCACCATCAAATGTTCAATCGGCTCATGCAAAACGCCGTCAATTTCCTTTGTGATAACGCGCGGACGCGATACCTGAAATTCATAGCCTTGTCTGCGCATGTTTTCAATTAAAACCGATAAGTGCAACTCACCACGGCCCGATACAACAAAGGCTTCCGTCGTATCCGTGTCCTCCACCGCAAGACTTATATTGGATTCCAGTTCCTTATAAAGGCGTGCACGCAGATGCCTTGAGGTGACGAACGTACCATCCTTCCCCGCAAAGGGGCTGTCATTGACCGAGAAGGTCATGGACAAAACAGGGCGGTCAATTTCCACAAACGGAAGCGACTCCGCCTCGCCGTATGCACAAATGGTATCTCCGATGTTTATGTCCGAAATGCCTGAAATCGCGGCAATATCGCCCATCTCCACGCTATCCGTTTCCGCTTTTTGCAAGCCCGCATATGTATGCAGTGTTACAACACGCGCCGTCTTCTCCCCTGCTTGTCCATCTGTGCAGATGGTGACCGCATCGCCGACATGCACGCTGCCGCGTTGCACTCTGCCGATGGCAATTCTGCCTGTATAGGTATCATAGTCAATATTGGAAACGAGCATTTGCAAAGGCCCTTCCATATCGCCTTTGGGCGCAGGGATTACATCCAAAATCAAATCAAAAAGCGCCTTTAAATCCTCCGCAGGCGTATTGGGGTCCATCGACGCCCAGCCATCACGCCCCGATGCGTAGATGACGGGTGCCTCCAGCTGCTCCTCTGTCGCATCTAAATCCAGAAGAAGCTCTAAAACCTCATCCGCGACCTCCAAGGGACGGGCGTTGGGGCGGTCCGCCTTATTGATAACCACAATCGGTACAAGCTGCATGGCGAGTGCTTTTTTAAGTACAAATCGCGTCTGCGGCATACAGCCTTCAAACGCATCGACCAAAAGCAAAACGCCGTCCGCCATTTTAAGACCGCGTTCCACCTCGCCGCCGAAATCAGCATGGCCCGGTGTATCTATAATATTAATCTTAACATCCTTATAAAAAAGTGCGGTGTTCTTTGCTAAAATCGTAAGGCCGCGGTCGCGTTCAATCGGGTCCGAATCCATTACGCGCTCTGCCACCGTTTCATTTTCACGAAATGT
>JAZNLF010000142.1:0-3796 GCA_045578945.1 Clostridia bacterium
CACGGAGTGTTTTGGAAAAATACAGAGAAGGTATCATCGTAGGCTCTGCATGTGAGGCGGGCGAGCTCTTCCGTGCAATTTTGGCAGAGGAAAAAGAAGAAACCTTAGAGAAAATATGCTCATTTTATGATTATTTGGAAATTCAGCCGATTGGGAACAATCGATTTATGATAGAAAAGGGCATGGCAAAGGACGAGGAGCAATTACGTGACTATAATCGTCGCATTGTTGCACTCGGTGAAAAGTGTAATAAACCTGTCGTTGCAACAGGGGATGTGCATTTTTTAAATAAAGAGGACGAGGTTTTCCGCAGAATTCTGATGGCAGGGAAGGGCTTTGAGGATGCAGACAATCAAGCACCTTTGTATTTCCGCACAACTGCAGAAATGCTGGAGGAATTCGGGTATTTGGGTGAGGAAACCGCAATGCGTGTTGTGGTGGAAAATACAAATCTTATCGCGGACATGATTGAGGAGGTTCCGCCCGTACCGAAGGAAAAATGTCCGCCCGAAATTGAAGGCTCAGACAAAGATATTATGGAAATGAGCCGTCAAAAGGCAGAACGTATCTATGGTACACCTTTGCCTGATATTGTGCAAAAACGTATGGACAGGGAGCTTAACAGTATCATTACAAATGGGTTTGCTGTTATGTATCTGATAGCGCATAAACTGGTGAAAAAATCAAATGAAGATGGATATCTGGTCGGCTCGCGTGGTTCCGTCGGTTCTTCTTTTGTTGCATTTTTATCGGATATTACAGAAATAAACGCACTGCCGCCGCACTACGTTTGCCCCGAGTGCAAATATAGTGAATTCGTTGAAAATATGATGGGGTCAGGATGTGACTTGCCCGATAAGGATTGTCCCCATTGTGGCACAAAACTTTATAAAGACGGGCACGATATTCCGTTTGAAACCTTCCTCGGTTTTGACGGCGATAAAGCACCTGATATTGACCTTAATTTCTCGGGTGACTATCAGGCGGTTGCGCATAAATATACCGAGGTTTTGTTCGGGGCGGATAATGTCTATAAAGCAGGCACGATCGGCACAACCGCTGAAAAAACTGCATTTGGTTATGTAAAAAAATATTTCGAAGAGCGAGGCAAGGTTGTCAGAAAGGCAGAGCTTGACCGTATAACGCGCGGATGTACAGGCGTTAAACGCACAACGGGGCAGCATCCCGGCGGCATCGTTGTTTTGCCGAAAGGGCATGACATCAATGAATTTACACCCGTGCAGCATCCTGCAGACAAGGCCGATAGTGATATTAAAACCACACATTTTGACTATCATTCTATAGATGAAAATCTTTTAAAGCTTGATATTTTAGGGCATGACGATCCGACAGTCATTCGCATGCTTGAGGATTTGACGGGGCTTGATGCGAAAACGATACCGCTTGATGATAAAGAAACCATGAGTTTATTCACGGGTAAAGAGGCACTTAGGCTGGTAGAGGATATTAAAAGTGAAGTCGGCACCTTGGCAATCCCTGAGTTTGGCACAAAATTTGTAAGACAGATGCTGCTTGATACAAAGCCGAAAAACTTTTCAGACTTAATCCGTATATCCGGCCTTTCGCACGGGACGGATGTTTGGCTTGGAAACGCACAGGAAATTATAAAAAAAGGACAGGCAAATCTTTCAGGTTGTATCTGCACGCGTGATGATATTATGCTGTACCTTATAAGCGCGGGACTTGAACCAAAAACGGCGTTTACTATCATGGAATCGGTGCGTAAGGGACGCGGCCTCAGGCCCGAGTGGGAAGAATATATGCGCGAAAATAATGTGCCCGAATGGTATATTGCTTCGTGCAAAAAAATTCAGTATATGTTCCCGAAGGCGCATGCGGCCGCCTACGTTACCATGGCATTTCGTATTGCGTACTGTAAGGTGCATTATCCGCTTGCGTTTTACATGGCGTATTATAGCGTCCGTGCTGACGATTTTGATTACGATATCATGGCAAGAGGCCATCAGGTAGTAAAAGAAAAAATGAGCGAGCTTGAAAAGGATGAAGGCAAGACGCAGAAGGATAAAAATGTACTCTCCATATTAGAGGTTTGCGACGAAATGTATGCGCGCGGTTTTTCCTTCTGTCCTGTGGATTTATATGCATCCGATGCTGAAAAATTTAAGGAAGTGGACGGCAAAATTCGTCCGCCGCTTACCAGTATGCAGGGACTTGGCGTAAATGCGGCAAAAAGCATTGTAGAAGCGCGGCGCGACGGTGCCTTTTTATCCATTGATGACTTGGTACAGCGTTCAGGCATCAATAAGGCAGTTGTGGAAATTATGACGCAAAGCGGATGCCTCGCGTCTCTTCCCGAAACCAGCCAGACGACACTTTTTGGTATATAAGAAATATGCATTACGAAAATTCTTCGTAGTGCATATTTTTTTAAAAATATTTCGACAAAAAAAGAGAAAACTATTGACAAAATACATAGAATATGCTTTAATTATATATGTTTACAAAAAGTAAACAAAAAGTATATTTTTTTTAAATATATCAAAGAGTGAAAGTGGTTGTTTTATGGTTAAAATTGGCGATAAAATCAGGAACTTAAGGCTTGAGAATAATCTGACGCAATCGGAGCTTGCAAATCGTTGTGATTTAACGAAGGGATTTATTTCACAGCTTGAGGCTGACCTGACGTCTCCGTCACTCTCTACTTTAGAGGATATATTAAGTTGTCTCGGCAGTAGTTTTCGCGAATTTTTTCATGATGAGAAGGCAGAAAAGCTTGTCTATAAAGAAGAGGATGTTATTGTAAAGGATTTTGGAGATAAGCGTGTCTTTTGGCTCGTTGCAGATGCACAGAAAAATGATATGGAGCCCGTGATGCTGGAGCTTGAAAACGGCGCACAAACGGAAGAAGAAATGCCCCACGCGGGGGAAGAATTTGGCTATGTATTAAGCGGAACAATCACAATCGTAACCGGAGATGCCCGATATAAAGCAAAAAAAGGTGAGAGTTTTTATTTTCAGGCGCGTACGCCGCACTATATTGTAAATTCCGGTAAATCAATTGCCAAAATTTTGTGGATATCCAATCCGCCTACATTTTCATTTGGATAAGGAGTAGAGATGAAAACTAAAAAAGCATTGCACTTTGTTATATTGTTACCATTTTTAATATGGATGGTTTTCCTCATTGTAATTCCGCTTCTTTTAGTGGCATACTATGCGTTCACAGATGGAAACGGTGCTTTTTCGACGATGCATTTTGGGCAGTTTTTTCGTCCTGACTATTTAAAGGTCTTGTGGCGTTCTATTTTGTTGGCATTTTTTTCTACAGCGGCTTGCCTTTTGGTCGGCTATCCTGTATCCATGATTTTGGCAGGGAATACCTTTCGGAAAAAGACGCTGCTGGTGGTTTTGTTAATCGCACCGATGTGGATGAATTTTCTCTTGCGTACTTATGCGTGGCTGACGCTTTTGGAAGGAAACGGCGTAATCAATTCCATTTTGCAGGCAATCGGTTTGCCAAAGCGTGTGTTTTTGGGGAATGCAGGTGCCGTTGTATTCGGTATGGTATATAACTTTTTGCCGTACATGATTTTCCCGATTTATAACGCTATCAGTAAAATTCCTAAAAATATAATAGAAGCAGCGCACGATTTGGGCGGTGGCAGTGTAACCTGCTTTTTCCGCATTATTTTGCCGCTGAGCGTTCCCGGTATTTTGTCGGGCGTTACTATGGTTTTCGTTCCCGGGGTGACAACATTTGTTATTTCACAGTTTTTGGGAAGCGGCAAGGTTACGCTGATTGGTGATATTATCG
>JAZNLF010000143.1:0-3129 GCA_045578945.1 Clostridia bacterium
TTTTTGGAATCTTTAATGGAGTTTATAAGCTCCGTGGTAAATGTTTCCGCCGAGATATACATAACCTTGCGGTCAGGATTGTTTTCAATGATAAAATTACCGATTGCGTGTAAAAGATGTGTTTTGCCAAGACCTACGCCGCCGTACAAAAATAAAGGATTGTAGGTAAGTGCGGGTGCTTCTGCAACGGCGAGGGATGCCGCGTGTGCAAAGCGGTTTGAATTGCCGACAACGAAGGTATCAAACGTGTATTTCGGATTGAGCGCCATGCCAAGGTTTTTCGCGCGTGGCGCTTCTTCTTTTTTGGGGGCTTCCTCCGCCCCGATATGTACAACCAAAGAGCAACGAATGTCTGTGGCCTCGAGTACCGCATTTTGTATAAGCTCTTTAAAGCGGCGCTCTAACATGTTTTTACAAATATCATTGGAAACCCGTACGTGTAAAAAGCCATTTTCGAGAGAAACAGGCTCGGTCGGCAAAATCCATGTTTTATACGTTACGGGATTCAGCTCGTCCTCAATAAAGGGAAGCGCGCTTTGCCAAATATTCAGAACTTCACCGTTCATATAAAAAAGAGTCCTTTCTAAAAATAAAATAGGAAAAATTTTTCACCTTCCCGTGGAAAAGCATATCGGGAAAACTGTGGAAAAATTATGATTTTATGAATAAAACGCGCCTTTTCCTGTGGAAAACTCGGTGGAAAAGTGAATAACTTTCAAAAATACTGTGGAAAAGTGCGAAAATTCGTAAATATATTACCGCCTCTATTATACCAAAAAATGAAACAATTTGCAACTAAAAAATGAAAAAAGGACAGAAAAATTTGCGGTAAATTTTGTGATTTATAATAGGCAAAAAAAGAGTGAAAAAAATGTTTCACGTGAAACATTTTAATAAATTTTCGCAAAAGTGTTTCACGTGAAACATTTTTGTGGTATACTGTACCTAAATATAAAGAAAGGAGAATTTTATGGCAAAAATTATAGCCGTTGTAAACCAAAAGGGCGGCGTCGGTAAAACAACCACTTCGGTAAATTTATCAGCATGTCTTGCAAAAGCAGGAAAAAAAGTGCTTTTGATTGATATGGACCCCCAAGGCAATGCAACCAGCGGCCTCGGTGTAGACAATCGCACGGTTGAAAAGAGCATTTACGATGTTTTAATCGGCGATATGGATATGAAAGAGGTAATTATAAAAACAGAATATCAAAGACTTTACATATGTCCGTCCAGCATTGCGCTTTCGGGCGCGGAAATTGAGCTTGTCAATATCATGGCAAGGGAATATCGTCTTCGGGAAGCGCTTTCTGACATAAAAAAGGATTTTGACTTTATTTTGCTTGATTGTCCCCCCTCTTTAGGACTTGTTACTTTAAATGCATTAACGGCAGCAGATTCCGTTTTAATGCCGATTCAATGCGAATATTATGCGCTCGAAGGTTTAAGCCAGCTGACTGCAACCATTCGCCGCGTGAAAAAGCTTTTAAATCCCAAAATAGAGATTGAAGGCGTTTTGATGACGATGTTCAGCGCGCGGACAAACCTTGCCATTCAGGTCGTGGATGAGGTCAAAAAATTCTTTCCCGAAAAGGTGTATAAGACCATCATTCCGCGAAATGTGCGCCTTTCGGAAGCACCTGGCTTTGGTCAACCCGTCATCGTGTATGACCCGCAAAGCCGTGGTGCGGAAAGCTATACTTCCCTTGCCGAGGAAGTGCTTTTAAATAATGAAGGAAAGGAAGAATAGCATGGTAAAGAGAGGACTCGGAAAAGGGCTTAGCGCCTTGTTTCCTGAGGAAGAAATCTATACATCGGACGCGGACAGAGTGGTATCTCTTCGTATTACCGAAGTCGAGCCGAACGCCGCACAACCGCGTAAGCAATTTTTACCTGCGCAGCTTGAGGAGCTTGCCGCTTCCATCGCAGAGCATGGAATTATTCAGCCGATTGTGGTACAGAAAAATGCGCAGGGCTTTTATACCATCATCGCAGGCGAACGCCGCTGGCGTGCCGCAAAAATGGCAAAGCTTACGGAAATTCCCGCAATTATCAGGGAATATGACGCGCAAACGGCAAGTGAAATTGCGCTCATTGAAAACCTCCAGCGTGAAAATTTAAATCCGATGGAAGAAGCGGACGGCTATCGGAATTTAATGGATACCTACAATTTAACGCAGGAAGAAATCAGCGAAAAAATCGGCAAAAGCCGTTCGGCCGTTGCAAATGCGCTGCGCCTTTTGTCCTTAACAGAGCCGATTCGTGCCCTGGTGCGTGACGGAAAGTTGACCGCAGGCCATGCCCGCGCACTTTTATCCGTACCGGGTGAGGCGCAAAGAATGGCGCTTGCAACGCGTGTGATGGAAGAAGGCCTTTCCGTGCGCGCTTTGGAAAAACTTTGCGCCGCGGCCAAAAACGAGCCGCGCAAAAAAGTGGTGCAATATGAAGCGGAAATGCGCGACATGGAACAGAGAATGTCGAAAAAAATCGGCGCGCGTGTACGCTTTTCGGGTGACAGCAAAAAAGGCAAAATTGAGATTAACTATAGCAGTAATGACGAATTAGAACGAATTTTGGAATTTTTTGGAAATTAAGCGGCTTTCAAAATCGCGTTCTAAGGCATGAAAAACAATTTTCTAATCATACTATATTAAAAAGTGCAAAAATTGAATACAGACGATTTTAGGGCTATTTTAGAAGGAGAGGGAAAATGAACGGAAAAAAGATAAAGTTTTTTTGGATTTATACCATCATTTTATTTTCTGTCGCGCTGGTTTTAATTTTACTGAGTCTTGCAATGACGGATTACAAAAAAGCAAATGAAACGTACGAAAATCGTGTGCAGATGATGCAGACAGAAACGGAAAACTTGTATAAGATTAAAGAAGAGCAGGAAAAAACCATTGCCGCACTTGAAGAAAAAAATCGCCTTTTGACGGAGAGCGTCGAGCAAAATACAACATCCATGGAAGCGTATGCCACGGCGGTTGAAAAAATCTATGAGGCGGACACCTTGTATGGACAAGGGGAATATAAAAAAGCAAAAGAAGTTCTCGACAGCGTGGACAAGTCTATATTAAAGGAAAGAATTTCGACAAGATACGATTACGTTAAAGGAAAAATTGATGCAAA
>JAZNLF010000144.1:0-1696 GCA_045578945.1 Clostridia bacterium
CACTCATTGAGGTCAAGGGGCTTATGGGTGACACCTCCGACAATATTCCGGGCGTTATGGGCGTAGGCGAGAAAACGGCGCTTTCGCTGATTTTAAAATATAAAACAATTGAGGGCGTTTACGAGCACATAGACGAGGTAAAAGGTGCCCTTTCGGAAAAACTGCGAAATGGCAAGGAATCGGCATTTTTAAGCCGTATGCTCGGCACAATTTGCCGCGAAGTGCCGCTTTCGTGCAAGATGGAGGACTTTCAGCGTAAGGACATGGACGCGCAAAAAGTCAGCGCATTATTTGCGCGCCTTCGCTTTCAATCCCTTTTGGAGAAAATCGGCGGCGCGGCCGAGAGTGCGTTTGAAACAATTGAAAAAACCGCCCTTCCCTATCATGGAGAGCTTTCGTCCGCGGCAGAGATATATCTTCTTTGCGAAGAAAACACATGCTTTTTTACGGCGGGTGATGCGGTTTTCATGGCAGATACAGACGAGATTCTGCCGCTTTTGCAAAACCCCGATGTGCATAAAATCTGCCACGGCATAAAAAATATTGCGGCGCAGCTTCGGCGGAAAAACGCCCCGCTCGGCGGCGGCATTTTCGACACGGCGCTTGCGGCGTATCTCTTAGACCCCGCCATGCGCGATTACGATATCAAAACGCTGTCGGAAATGTATCTTTCCAAAAGCGTGAAGGATGCGGCGGGGGCGGTAGCGGTGATGCCGCTTCTTGCAGAAGTGTTGAAGGCGGAGATGGAAAAGCGCGACCAGACAAAGCTCTATTATGACCTTGAATTGCCGCTTGCATTTATTCTGGCGGATATGGAATGCACAGGCGTTTTTGTTGCGCGTGAAAAGCTTTTGGAGCTTTCCGAAAATCTTTCGGCGTCCCTCAGCGTCCTCGAAAAAAATATTTATGAAATGGCAGGCGAGGTCTTTAATATCCAATCGCCAAAGCAGCTCGGCACGATTTTGTTTGATAAGCTCGGCCTTACGGGCGCAAAGAAAACAAAAAGCGGTTATTCCACGGATGCGACAGTGCTGGAAAAATTAAGGGGCAAGCACCCGATTGTGGACCACGTTTTGGAATATCGCCATACGGCAAAGCTAAAATCCACCTACGCAGATGGTCTTGGCACGGTGATTGATGAGAAAAGCGGGCGGATTCATTCCACCTTCCACCAGACGGTGACGGCCACGGGGCGTATCAGCTCCGCAGACCCGAATTTACAGAATATCCCCGTTCGAACAGCATTGGGGCGCGAAATCCGAAAGGTTTTTGTTGCAAAAGAGGACTATGTTTTGGTGGATGCGGACTACTCGCAGATTGAACTGCGCGTTTTGGCGCACATGGCGGGCGACAAGCGCATGCAGGAGGCGTTTATGCACGGGGAGGATATCCACACGCACACGGCGGCAGAAATTTTCGGCGTGCCTGAATTTATGGTCACGCCCGATATGCGAAGCCGCGCCAAAACCATAAACTTCGGCATTGTGTACGGGATGGGTGACTTCAGCCTTGCAGGAAACTTGAAAATCAGCCGCAAGGAAGCGGCATCCTATATTGAAAGCTACATGAAAACATACAGCGGTGTTGCCGCATTTATGGAAAAAACAATTGCGGAAGCGAAAAAGACGGGCTTTGTAAAAACCATTTTAAATCGGCGGCGGTATGTGCCCGAAATTTCCGCCTCAAACTTTAACAC
>JAZNLF010000145.1:0-2928 GCA_045578945.1 Clostridia bacterium
GGCTACGCACATTGAAGTCATAGAAAACGTTATGACCTTTGCCGCAGAAAGCGGTTTTTCCGTTCGATGCCTTGATTTTTCGCCCGTAAAAGGCCCGAAAGGCAATATCGAGTACCTTTTAATGCTATCGAAGGATGCGGAGAATTATCCATTCCCCGAAGCGCGACCAGTAGTGGAAAAAGCACATATAGAAGCAAAATAAGGAGCTGATTTACAGCTCCTTTCTTGTTTATCAATATTTGTGGCCTGGACTTTTTTTACATCCCCAACTAACCGAGAATTCTTTTTGCATACTCTACACTTGCCAATGCATCAGCCGCATAAAAATCTGCTTCAATTTCATCGGCGTATTCCTTGGTTAATACCGCGCCGCCGACCATCACCTTACCATCGAAATTCACTTTTTTCAGTTCCTGTATCGTTTGGGCCATGCTGCCTACCGTTGTGGTCATCAAAGCGCTAAGCCCCACAAGCGGTGCATTTTCGTTGATTGCTGTTTCTACAATCTTTTCTGCCTTTACGTCACGTCCCAAATCCAGCACATGATAGCCGTAATTTTCCAAAAGAAGCTTTACAATGTTTTTCCCGATATCGTGAATATCTCCCTCTACGGTCGCCAGCACGATTTTCCCCTTGCCGTTTTCAGCGCCCGGCGGCAGCTTCTCCCGTACCGCGCGAAATGCTGCCTTTACCGTCTCAGCACTTGCTAAAAGCTGCGGCAGAAAGACCGAGCCGTCCTCAAACCGCTTCCCGACCGCGTCCAGCGCGGGAATCAGTACATTTTCAACCAATGAAAGAGGCTTTTCTGTTTCGAGCATGGCGCGTGCCGCTGCCTCTGCCTTTTCTTTTATGCCCGAAACGACCATATCATAAAGGGAAAGCTCTTTTGTATCGCTTACCTTTTGCAATTCTGCCCCGCTGTATTTTTCAACATAGCGCGCGCATTTTGCATCGTGACCATGCAGAACACAAAATGCATCATAGACTTCCATCATCGCATCCGACTTCGGGTTTATAATGCCTGCCGACAGCCCGTTTTCCAGAGCCAGGGCAAAAAATGCCGCATTGATGATTTCTCGCTTTGGCAGGCCAAAGGAAATGTTGGACACCCCGAGAACAGTTTTTACCCCCATTTTCTCACGAACAACCCTGAGTGCCTTCAAAGTTTCAGTCGCACCGCCCTCGCCTGCGCTGACCGCAAGCGTTAATGCGTCTATCAATATATTCTTCTTATCAATTCCGTATTCTGCCGCGGTTTGCACTATCTTTTCCGCAATGCGGATTCTGCCCGCCGCTGTTTCGGGTATGCCGTCCTCGTCAAGCGTCAATGCTACGACCACACCGCCATATTTTTTCACAATCGGGAAAACTGCCGCCATACTCTCCGCTTTTCCGTTCACGGAATTTAAAAGCGGCTTTCCGTTATAAAGCCTTGCGGCGCGTTCCATCACCGAAGCGTCACCCGTGTCAATCTGCAGGGGCAAGCTCAAAACGCCTTGCAACTCGCGGATGGCCGATTCCATCATTTCGCCTTCATCTATCCCCGGCAGACCTACGTTTACATCCAAAATATGTGCGCCTGCCGCTTCCTCGGCAATACCTTCTTCCAAAATATACTGTATGTCGTGATTTTTCAGTGCTTCCTTAAATCGTTTCTTGCCCGTGGGGTTAATCCGTTCGCCGATAATTACGGGCGCTTCTCCGATTTCAACCGCCGTGCCGTACGCAGACACAAGCGTTATATCTTTATTGGTTATTTCCTTCGGGCAAATTCCCTCGCAGGCTTCACGCATCAGGCGGATATGCGCAGGCGTAGTGCCGCAGCAGCCACCTAAGATATGCGCACCGTTTTCCGCAAAATAACGCATATGCACAGCAAATTCCTCGGGCGAAAGGTCATACACCGTCTCCCCGTCACGCATCGCGGGAAGGCCTGCATTCGGCAAAAGTGCAATCGGTATGGAGGTATACGAGGTGAGTGTATCAAAAAATGTTTTAAACTGTAGAGGGCCAAGACCACAATTGAGGCCGAGTGCGTCCACCCCAAGTCCCTCCAAAAGTGCAATTACACTTTTTAAATCCGCACCCGTCAAAAGGCGTCCTTTTTCGTCTATGCTGACAGTCGCCAAAATCGGCAAATCCGAATTTTCCTTTGCCGCCAAAACGGCAGCCTTTAGTTCATAGGTATCCGTCATCGTTTCAATGGAAATCATGTCTGCATCTTTTCCTGCACGCACGACCTCACTAAAGATTGCGTACGCCTCCTCGAAAGAGAGATTTCCCATCGGCTCTAAAAGCGCGCCTGTAGGGCCAATATCGAGCGTTACTGCCTTGTCCCCTGCCGCACGCCTTGCGATTTCCACAGCGCTTTTTACAATTTCATCCACTGTATAACCGCTTCCCGCGAGCTTTAAGCGGTTTGCGCCGAACGTATGTGATGTAATAACGTCTGCGCCGCTTTCTCTGTACTTTGCATGAATATCATAAATACGCGACGGGTCTGTTTTAACAAGCACCTCGGGATGTGCATCTGTTTTGCCGAGCATGGTGCCGAGGCCGCCATCTATAAAAATAAGTTTTTTTCCAAATTCGAGCTGCATGGTCTACCTCCTTTTATAGGTGCAATTCTCTTTTTTACAAAGCGCACACTTATCCTGTGTGCAAATCGGTGTATTTTGTAATCCCACAAGTGCAGTCACGGATTTTGACGGCAAAAGCATGTGGCTTTCTATCGACGTAATACCGATTTTCTCCGCCCTGACTGCTTTTAAAATCTGCGGCTGCATAGAAAGCGGATAATCGCCGTAGCCCGGACTAAAGCGCAACGTGGGGTACATCCCTTCCCGACCAAAATCAATTCCATCGCAATACGATTCTATATATGCCGCGGCAGCGGCATCGAGGATTGCAGCGCGCGCCATATCCGTC
>JAZNLF010000146.1:0-5871 GCA_045578945.1 Clostridia bacterium
GATTTGCACGTACAAATTCGTTGTAAATCGCCTTTCTGCCCTTGTAGTAGCCGTAAAGCGATTTAAAAAAGAGGTCGAGGCGGCCGAAGGACATATCGTCCCGTTTCGGCGGCTGAAGATTTATAATATCGGCATGTGCGATGGTGCCGGGGAATGCATCAAGCGATCTGAGAGGCGATGTACGGCTGTTGTACCATACAAGGAAGTTTCTTTTATAAAGCTCCGTAAGCTTCCATGCCTCTTTTTCCTCGGAGGCGTTCGGGTGGAAAAGGATGGAATCTACATAGTGACAGAAGCTGTCATCAGCGTGCAAGGTCCAGGGGTTTGGTGCATTTAAGAAGCCTTCGCCCACATGGAACGAGGGGTAGCCCGCACTTTTTTGCGGAGAGATAGAAAGGGAGCTGTCCAAAACCTCAAAAGCAGAGGTGTAGGATTCTACAGTCTTGTCACCATAGGCACATTCGACTAAAATGTGGTATACGTTTTGCGCAAGGCGCTCCGTCTTTACAGAAAGCGTGATGGAGGCAAGGCCGAAGATGTCCGTTCCCTCTTTGATATCTGCCTGGGGCAGTTCTTTTATCTTTTTAAAGTATGCATCCAAAAGATACACCTTATAGGTTAAAAAGCGTGCATCCAGCGTCGTGCCGATTGTAATTTCAAATTGCGGTGTTTCTTTCGCATCAAAATAGTGATTTCCCATAACGTGTGCCAGAGCTTTTTCGGCTTCCTTGGGGTTTTTGTCCTGCACTTTTTGGACATATGCCTTATCCTTTGGCGAGGAAACAAGGACGCGAATGTCTTTGGAAAGCGGTGCGCCATGGTAGGCGAGTGCGCCTTCCAAATCAAATACAAATTCACTCTCACGCGGGAAATTCAGATCGAATTTTGCAGTTTTATAACCAAATACAAAATACTTTATATCCGCAAAGTTTGTGAGATAGAAGGTTTTGGTGTACGGGATTCGATTTGCATCTACAATGCCCATATATTCCTCTGTATAAACGCTTTCGGCGGCACGGAGGAATATTAAATCGCCATTTTTAAGCATGAGCTTTTCCTTGTCGCAATCCCCGATAAAGCGAATATACGGGTCCTCAAGACAATCCGTACCCTTAAGCCAAACCGAGCCGGGAGGTGCGGGGGCATCGGTAATGCCGCCCGTCATCGTGCAGGAAACTTCGTGCACGCCGTTTTCGTATTTAGAAATGGAAAGTGCGAGCGTATAAGGGGCTTCGCCGCCGTCATACGTCGGTACGACAAAGCTTTTTTCCAAAACTGTTTCCTTCTTCGGGGATTCGGGGGAATGGATAACGAGCGAATTTAAGATAATTTCGAATACACTGTCATCCTTCGTGATGCCGAACACGCCCGAGGGCGCTCCCACTGCAAACGTTTTTGTTTCACCGAGGAAGGATACGGTGACCGCATTTTTTTCTACCTCCATGGAAACGGGGTATTTTTGAAGCGGCATAAAATCCTTGTTTTCAAAAGATACTTTTTCAAGCGCCTGCACGCTTGTGCCTAAATCCTTCTCAAGCGACATCTCGAGGCGATTTGGCACAGAAACATGCGACAACTTTACGCGATAGCCCACGCGTGTGGTGCGGTCATAGCCAAAGTACAAAAACCAGGCTGTGCCGCGGTTTTCGCGCACGCTTTTAGGGGGATTATACGAAATGTCAAACGAAAGCGTACCTTCTGTGATGCACGGCATTTTAAAGAAATGCTTGCCGCCGTTGCAGTTTATGAGGTAGCCTCTTTCGTCCACATACCCAAAGTTGTGCGTGTATTTGCTGACACGCTCATTTTCCACTGAAAATGGTTGGTTTTCTGAGTTCCACTCGGTAAAGTTGTCACGTAACGTAAACATGCTTAGCTCTCCTTTTTTTTGGGGATTTTTATATTATTTTAATTTAAAAAGCAAAGTCTGGCGCGGCTTGATTTCTGCGCTAAAGCCGCAAAGGACGCCGTTTTCCGTATATTTTTGTATTTTTAAAGCTTCATCCGAGATACACGAGACGTCGGCAGCATCCGTTTCCGAAAGCCAAACGGTGACCTTCCGCGGCTCGGTGACCTTATTTCTCATGTAGTCCGTAAGGTGCAAAATCGTGTCCCCGTTTTCGGTTTCAAGCACGTTGATGCCGCAGTTTTCATCCGCATATGCCACATGATTTGCATGGTGCTTTAAGATTTCCCCGCACACCTTGCGAATCGTGGTGCTTACATTGACGCGGCCTATCGTGTAGGCAAGCTTTGCAAACGTTTCCATACCAACATCGGAAAGGCAAACGTTCATAAGATACGCGCCATCGTTTTCAAAGAGAACTACGCCGTTTGTATCTGTGGTGATAAGTGCTTTTGCGCCGTCTGAAACATAGGTAAATACGTCCTCAAATGGGGCAACATCCTCGCGCACTTCGTTTGCAAAGAGGCAGTTCCCTGTCATTTTGGCGGGTGCGTATTTTACACCGAAAATATCTTCAAGCCCTTCTACATCGCTTGTTGCAAAGAGTGTAACGCCCTTTTTATGTAAATCGCGAACAGCTTGTATTTCCTCTTTTGTAAGCGTTTTGGTGGAAGGAAGAACCAGCATGCCGACCATATCGGGGGTGATGCCCTCCAGCGTTTTTGTGATAAAGCCGCTCGGCACGCCGCTTTTTGCCGCCAGCTCATATAAATAGTACATGCAAATTTCTGCCTTGTTATACGCATGTCTTTCCTTCAGATTTGCGCGGGTATCATCGGGCGTGAGTCTATACAGATACGCCGTGGTGCGGCAGGGCTTTTTCGGCATGTTTTCGCGGTATTCGCCCCAGGCCTTTATAACGGTGTGGAATCTTTCCTCCGCATCCGTGTTGTACATGCCGTACATCATCATGCTCTCGTCATTCCAGTAGTGGAAGGCGCCGTCTTTGTAGTATACGGCATTATATAAATATTCATAAATCTGCGTTACGGTCTGATACGGCTTTACGGGGCAGTATGCCATCGGGGGATTGCCGTATACAACGTACCCGTCAGGACAGCCAACGTCAAAGGTATCGTAAAGCTCAGGCGCAAAGCGGATATTCCCGAATTCCGCCTTCAGGGACATGATAACCCATGCGCCGTAGGTAGTCATATAATCGCAGTTGAAGGGGTAGTCCTCAAGCTGGAAGAAGCCGTCATAAATATCCCCTGTCCATTCGGGGGAACGCCCCGACCATATTGCGCCCTCCGCACCCACGCAGTCTACACCATACATTGCAAACGGGCCGTAGGAAAAACGCTTCAGCTTGGGGTTTATCGCCTTTAATTCCTTCTGCTTTTCGCGATACATAGGCTCGAGTGCATGGCACATATATGTCGCCCACGCATCAAAATTCTTCTCGATGCCCTCGTAAAATGCATCGTCCAATTCCCCTTCAAGCGGAATCTCACAAAGGCCGAGTGCGGGATTTTCGCGCACAAAATCATTATACATTTTGCGGCGACCGGGGGCGTTATAGGAATAGTGGGCGAAAAGGTCAAGTCTGTCACCCACATCGTCGCTATTCTTTGTAATGTATGTTATGTAATCTGCATTTTTGATGGTGCCGGGGTATACTTCAAAATCGGGCGTTTTTGTCGTACGACCGTCAAACCAAATCATGAGATTTTTCTTATATAACGAAGTCAGCTTCCAAGCTTCCTTGTCCTCGGAATGTGAAGGTCCCATCAGGAAGGAATCCACATAGTGGGCAATATTAAAGTCAGGCTTTTCATTCCAGGGGTTTGGCGCCTGCAACGCGCCGTCCCCGATATAGATAAGGGGAAGGCCCGCGCTCTTTTGCGGGGAAACGTCACTTTGCTCGTCAAGCACTTCAAATGCCGAGTGGTGCGTATCCGCTACCTCGCTGCCATAGATGGTTTCGATTGTGATGTGGTATACGCCCTGCGGCAGCGGCAAAAGGTCAAGCGTGAAAACGGAATTTGTAAAGCCGAAGCGGTCCGTCGTATGGGTGACGGCAGAAATCGAAATTTCCTTTTTCTCTTTAAAATATACATTGGAAGCATACGCCTTAAATTCCAAAAAGCGTGTATCCATTTTATGCGCGACCGTAGCCGTAAAGTGCGGCGCTTCTGGTGCAGTAAAGTAGTGGTTATTCTTCGCGTGGCGCACGGCGAGCTCTTTTTCCTTTTCGGCCGCCTCGTCCACCATGCCGACAATCGCCTTGTCATGGGGAGAGGTGACGAAAACGCGCACTTCCTTGTCTTGCGGGGCGCCGTAGTACACTAAATTCCCGTCCATATCAAAGATAAACTCACTCGAATCCTGCAGTAATTCCTGGCAGGCATGTGAGAAAAAGTCATACCCGAATACAAAGTATTTTGCATCCGCAAAGTTCGTAGTGTAGAATTTTTTGGCGTACGGCAATTTTTCGCCCTGATGTCTTACGCGAAGCTCGGGATTATAGAAATGGCCGTTATCATGCACAAAAGTCAGCTTGCCGTTTTTGATGAACAATTTTTCAGGGGAGCAATCGCCGATAAAACGGATAAAAGGATTTATAAATTTATCATAAGGCGCAAACCAACCGAAGCATGCACGCGCAGGGGGAAGCATAGCGCCGCCCGAAAACGTACATGTAATTTCATGGACGCCTTCTTCGTATTTTTCTATCAAAAGTGCGATTTCATAGTCATGGTCACCGCCGTTATAACGCGGTACGATAAACGTTTTTTCCAAAACGGTTTCTTTTTTCGGTGTTTCGGGCGAGGTGATAACAGCATGATTTATAACAAGCTCGCTGATGCCTTTATCCTTTGAAAAGCCTAAAACGCCTTTTTTCGGCTGTACCGAGAACGTGTGCGTGTGGCCGAGGAAGGAAACAGTTACGGAATCCTTTTTTACGTCCATGCGGACAGGATACTGCGTTTTCGGCAGATACCCTACGTTTTCAAACGTAACTTCCTCCAAAAGTGTTGCCACTTCCACTTCGTCCTTTTCCAAAGACACCAAAACGGCATTTTCTTTCCGCTTCTCGGTAAAACGAACACGCCATCCTTCTCTTTTCTGGCGGTCATAGCCAAAGAATAAAAGGAACATGTTTTCTCTGCCGTCCTGCTCGCTGAAAGGGGGATTATAGGAAATGTCAAGCGAAAGCGTGCTTTCCAAAAGAGACGGCACTTTAAAGAAATTTCTGCCGCCGTTACATTCCGCCACATACCCCGTTTCATCTGTTCGACCAAAGCCATGGCGGTATTTACTGTTGTTTTCTCTTTCAATGTTAATGGGCTGGTTTTCTGCATTCCATTCTGAAAAATTTTCATGCAAAGTAAACATAAAATCGCATCCTTTTTTTAATATTTTAAGAGGAGGCATATCTATTCTTCTGCCCATTTTATACTTAGAGTATAGCTTTTTCGGGCAGCATTGTCAAGCCTTTTTGCCGAAAACTGAAATTTTTTTAAAAACAATTTGTCTTCTCAAAAAACAGGCATAAGAACCCGGGAAGCACTCCTCTTTTGTTCATAATTTTTTATTTTTACCAAAAATGAGGACTTTTGCTATTGCAATCGTCCTCATTTTTATCGTATTGAAGTTCTATTTTGCCACAGCAACTATCTGCTTTTCAAACATATTTATTTCCAGTTTAAAACTCTGTCCATGATAACTGCTGCTTCTGCACGCGTGGTGTTGCCGATGGGATTGATTGTGCCGTCCGCATTACCCTTTACAATGCCTGCCGCTACCATCGCACCGATGTCCTCGGAAGCATAGCTTGCGATAAGGCCTGCATCGGGGAAGCTGGATGCGGGTGCACCCGCCGCGAGCTCTTTTACAAGACGCATACCGCGTGCGCAGATAACCATAAGGTCCTGTCTTGAAATGGATGCGTTCGGGTTATA
>JAZNLF010000147.1:0-3031 GCA_045578945.1 Clostridia bacterium
TCTTTGGGCGCGCTCCAGTAAAAGCTCGGCAACCTTTATGTGATGCTCGGGCAGCTCGTCAAAGGTAGAATAGACCACCTCGCCGTCAATGCTCCGCTGCATATCCGTCACTTCCTCGGGACGCTCGTCAATCAAAAGCACAAAAAGGTGAATATCCTTGTTTTTGGAAATGCTTTTTGCAATATTTTTGAGAATCGTCGTCTTACCCGCCTTCGGCTGGGCGACAATCAGGCCGCGCTGGCCGAACCCGATGGGTGCGATAAGGTCGATAAGGCGCATGGAAAAATCATTTTGGTCATTGCCGAGTGAAATCCGTCTGTCAGGGAAAACGGGAATAAGAGATTCAAACGGACGCCGCCGTATGGAAACCTCAACGCCGTCTCCATTTATCGTTTCAACATAAATGAGCGCAGGAAATTTTTCCTCTTCCTTTAAAAGTCTGCTTTTACCGATAATATAGTCACCCGTTTTCAGATTAAACCGACGAATTTGTGTGGGCGGCACATACACGTCACGCGCACCCGTGAGGGCATTGGCACAGCGTATAAAGCCGAAGCCGTCAGGCAGGATTTCCAGGATGCCTTCTGCCGTTTGTGCGTTTGGAAATTCGCGCTTTTGCACCTCGGGCGCACTGCTATGTGCTTTCTCTGCATGTTTTGTCTTTTGCGTCGATTTTTTATCTGCAGAAACAGTTTCAGACAAAAGTAAGTCTAAAAGTTCTTGCTTTTTGTAAGTGGTAACGCTTTTGATACCACGTTCTTTGGCAATTTTTTGCAGTTCAGATAATTTTTTACTGCGTAAATCGGTCATTTTAGCCCTCCAAATATTAAAATGTAGCAATCATGGGAATTTTTGGTAGAATTAAAAAATAAATTTTGAAGTATAAACAGTATACCATAAAAGCCTTGATAAAGCAATATTTTTTAGGAAAATATATAAAAATCTAAATTTTGCTTGCATTTTTAAAACAGATTTGATATACTTATGCAAGTTTGAGTTTTTAAGGGAGGTGCATATGATGCAACTGATGGTTTTGGTACTCAATAAGGTTGAATGTCTTGGGCAGATTTTAGCGTCTTTCATGGAAAATGGAATCTCCGGTTCTACGGTGCTGGATTCGACCGGTATGCTGAATGCTGTGGGCCACTCTGACGTTGAGCCGCCACCCATTTTCGGCTCCTTGCGCAAGTTTTTACGCTTTGATGAGGACAACAATAAAATGGTACTGGCCGTCCTTCGTGACGAGCAGGTGGCAAAAGCATCCGAGATTGTCAATCGGATTACGGGGGGACTGGAGAATCCCAATACCGGCATCCTGTTTACAGTTCCGGTTTTACATGCGGAAGGTATCGTGAAAAAGTAAAGGAGATATACATATGAATATGCTGCTTAGCTTGTGTCTTGCCATGGTCGTAGGGCTTTTAATGACACGGCTTATGAAGCTTGTCAATTTGCCGAATGTAACCGGCTATTTGATAGGCGGTCTTTTGCTGGGGCCGTTTTGTCTCGGATGGGTTTCGGGAGAGAATCTGGAAAGCTTTAAGGTTATTACAAGCCTTGCGCTTGGCTTTGTTGCGTTTTCCATCGGTGGTGAGTTTAAGCTTGACCACATAAAGCAAATTGGCTCAAAAGCGATTATTATTACATTTTTCCAGGCTGCGATGGCGGTCGCGCTGGTTGATATTGTGCTTTTGGTTGCAGGCTTTCCGCCGGCAATCTCCATCACATTGGGTGCAATTGCAACGGCAACGGCACCTGCTGCTACGCTGATGGTCATTCGCCAGTATAAGGCAAAGGGCGTTGTTACGCGCACACTTCTTCCTGTTGTAGCGCTGGACGATGCAATTGGACTTATGGTATATGCCATTTCCGTATCACTTGCGAAAAGTTTGGCAACGGGGATGCAGATGACAGTCCATTCCGCCTTGGTAGAGCCTTTAATCGAAATTGTGGGTTCTTTGGCAGTCGGCTTTGCAATCGGCTTTATCCTGACGCTTTCGATGCGTTGGTTTCATTCGCGCGCAAATCGCACATGCCTTATCATTGCCGCGATTTTAGGTGCGGTAGCCTTATCGGAAATGTGGGCACTTTCATCCCTTTTGGTATGTATGATGGTCGGTGCGGCACTTGCCAATTTTGCAAAAGACCCCGAGCCGCTTATGGAATTAAATGACAGATGGACGCCGCCGATTTTCATGCTTTTCTTTATCATTTCGGGTGCAGAGCTTAATGTTTCGCTCATTCCGACTGTAGGTGTGCTTGGCATTTTGTATCTGGTATTCCGTTCCATCGGCAAATATGTGGGTGCGTACATCGGCGCGAGCGTTACAAAATCAGACCCCAATGTGCGTAAATACCTTGGTGTAGCACTCCTGCCGCAGGCAGGTGTTGCCATCGGTATGGCGCAGATGACAATGGATATTTTGCCAAAAACTGATGCTATGCAAATCAGCGCGGTTGTTTTGTGCGCCACACTTGTCTATGAGCTGGTTGGCCCCGTTCTGACAAAAATTGCTTTGAAAAAAGCAGGCGAAATTCAATAGTAAAAATTAAAAATATTGCGGAATAAGAAGCCGTATTCTTGCCATACTATGGAGAGGTGAAAAGTATGGATAAAAGAATACGGTTTTTTTTATTGGCATCTTTATTTTTAATTGTGCAGGCCTTGCGGACAGAAATGATAGGAAAAGATAAAAATGAGCAGGCAGGCAGTATTTTTGTATGGGAGGAACAGTATGAAAAAAACGGACTATGAAAAATATGCAGAAAAGAAAACGCCAAACTCGCCAATTTGGAAAAATATGCTGTGTGCATTTTTGGTCGGCGGCGCAATCTGCACCCTCGGGCAAGACATCAATGTATTTTTTAAAGCACGCGGTCTTGACACGACCGATGCATCCGCCGCAACAGGCATCACCCTTATATTTTTGAGCATTTTGTTTACGGGGCTTGATGTGTACGATAAGCTTGCAAAGTATGCGGGGGCAGGCACGATTGTACCGATTACGGGCTTTGCCAATGCGATTGCATC
>JAZNLF010000148.1:0-3675 GCA_045578945.1 Clostridia bacterium
CCGAGCGTCTTACCAAAAAGACGGCTTGCCTTTTCATTTTTTTCAAGATTCCATCTGCCGGTGCGCGTGTTTTTATCGCCGTTTGGAATTCGTTTTGCAAGGGCTAACAGAAGTGCCATCGTATGCTCTGCTGCATCCTGCGCGCCATGTTGCGGTGCGTTTGCAACATAGATGCCTCTTTCGCCGGCGGCTTTTATATCCACGTTGTCAAAGTCTCGGCTGTAGCAGACAATCATTTTGCACTTATCAAGATTCTTTATAATTTCGGCAGTGATTTGCACATCATGACACATGAGAACATCTGCATCATGCGTAATGCTCTTTAAGGCATCTGCATCTTTATAGTAGGTAACCAAAAAGGAAGCGCCCATGTCGCGGAACACTTTTTTCTCCAATGAAAAGTCAGTACCCATGCTGTCTAATGCAATAACTTTCATCATTTGTCCCCCTTGCTTATTTTTTCAAAATGGTATTTTGGTATAAAAGATGCAGTCCTTCCAAGGTAAGCTTTGAGTTTACATCATCAAATACATCTGTTTCCTTGGAAATTAAATTGGCAAGACCGCCTGTGCCGATAACTTTTGCGTTTTCGGCATGCATTTCGGTCTTCATTTTTTTCACAATATATTCCACCTGCCCGACGTATCCGAACAACAAGCCTGACTGTATGGCGGAAACTGTCGTTTTCCCGATGACTCTGTCAACGCTTGTGATTTCAACACGCGGCAATTTTGCCGTACGCTGAAAGAGTGCCTCCGATGAAATTTTAATACCGGGGCAGATAACGCCGCCTAAGTAATCGCCGGATCCCGTCACGGCACAAAATGTAGTGGCCGTACCAAAATCAACGAGAACAAGCGGCCCACCGTAGATGTGGTGCGCCCCATAGGCATTGACAAGACGGTCAACACCGATTTCGCGTGGGTTATCATATAAAAGACGCAGACCAAAATCATGTTGATTCGTAATCACAATCGGCGTCTGCCCGAGGTAACCCGAAACGGCGCGCTCAAGCGAGTACATAACCTGCGGCACTACGGAGGCAATAATGACCGCCGTAATATCCTCGGGGGCAATTTTCTTGCACGCGAGGAAATTTAAAAGCAGAACACCATATTCATCGCGTGAACGTTCATATACAGTTGCGAGACGAAAATGCGCCACCTGTGTATTATTATCATAAACGCCAAGCGTTATATTGGTATTGCCGACATCAATTGCAAGCAGCATATAAAATCTCCTTTATCAGCGTGTTTTGTGCGATGTACGCAAAACGCCGTCTTTAATTTCTATTATGCCGAAGGAGGGGCCTCCGGTTGCAGGCAGGGAAATGCTGCCCGGATTAAAAAGATGCACACCATCCACCACGCCGTCAAACGGCTCGTGCGTGTGGCCGAATAAAACTAAATCCGCATTTTCTTCTTTGCCTTTTGCGGCAAGTGCCGAAAGACCGTTTTTAACATGGTATGTATGCCCATGACATAAAAAGATACGTTTGCCGCCAAGCTCTATTGTTTTTTCAAAAAGGCTTCCTGCGCCTATTTCACTGTTGCCGGAAATGGCGGTGATGGGGATGTGCGGGAACACAACGCCAAGGTCAGAAGCGTCTTGACGGACATCACCGAGATGCAAAATATGGTCAACTGTGCCGAGTTCTTCAATCGAAAAGACAGCATTGTGAATTCTGCCGTGACTATCACTAAAAACAATAATCTGCATATAGAATCTCCTTTTCGGATACTTTCCTTTATAATATATTAAATTCCGTGTTTTGTCAAGCAAAGACGTTCTTTTTATGGAAATTTGCAAATAATTTGCATAAAAAAAGAAATTTATTTAAATTTAGCCTTGACAAGTTCTGATTTGTATGGTAAAATACATATCTGCATTATGAGAATGGGTACTTATGCAATCTTTTTCAGTACTGTCAGGTAAGGCAGAGGCGGCCTGGGCTGAGGATTTGGCCGATATGTCTTTTTATATAAATTGTAATTTTAATATGAGGTGAGGTTTATGGTACATCCCGTGCAACTTGGCAAAAACACAAGAATGAGCTATGCAAAAATCAATGAAGTTTTGGAAATGCCCAATCTGATTGAGGTGCAGAAGAATTCATACAAGTGGTTTATAGAAGAGGGGATTCGTGAGGTGTTTCACGATGTTTCACCGATTACGGATTATACCGGTAACCTTGTCCTGGAATTTATAGACTACGCACTTGATGAAAAGCCGAAATACACGATTGACGAGTGCAGAGAGCGTGATACCAATTACGCTACTTCCTTGCGTGTTAAGGTGCGCCTTCGCAATATGGAAACGGGCGAAATCAAAGAACAGGAAATTTTCATGGGTGATTTCCCGCTGATGACGGCGCAGGGTACATTTATTATAAATGGTGCCGAGCGTGTTATTGTCAGCCAGCTTGTTCGTTCTCCCGGTATTTATTATGAACAGAGTGTCGATAAGGTCGGTAAAAAGCTTTTGACTGCCACAGCGATTCCGAACCGCGGTGCATGGCTTGAGTATGAAACAGACTCAAACGATGTATTTTGGGTGCGTGTGGACAGAACGAGAAAGCTGCCTGTTACAGTTCTTCTTCGTTCTTTAGGTCTTGTAAATGATATAGATATCACAAACCTCTTCGGTGAAGATGAGCGTCTTTTAGCAACGATTGAGAAGGATGCTGCTAAAACGGAAGAAGAGGCCTTGTTTGAAATTTATCGTCGTCTGCGTCCGGGTGAGCCGCCTACGGTAGAAAGCTCACGTTCCCTCCTGCAGATGTTGTTCTTCGATCCGAGACGCTATGACCTTGCGCGTGTAGGTCGCTATAAGTTTAACAAAAAGCTTGCGATTGCTGCCAGAATTACAGGCCGTATTGCAGCTGAAAACATTGTAGACGAGAGAACAGGCGAAATCATTTGTGCGGCAGGTGAGGTTATCAGCCGTGACAAAGCAGAGGCGGCCGAGCGTGCCGGTGTTAATGTCGTATTTATTACGGTAGATGACAGAAATACAGGTGAAAGCAAAACCATTAAGGTATTTTCCAATAATATGGTTGATCTTTCGGAATTTGTAGATTTTGATGTTACAGATTTAAATATCCGCAGTAAGGTTCGCCGCAGCGTGCTGGAAGGCATCCTGGCGGAAAATGAGAGCGAAGAAGATATCAAGGCCGCGATTTTACGCAGCGTGGACGAACTTTCTCCGAAGCACATTACAGAGGATGATATTTTCGCATCCATTAACTATTGCTTAAATCTTTTCTACGGCCTCGGCAATGTCGATGACATTGACCATCTTGGAAATCGTCGCTTGCGTGGCGTGGGTGAGCTTTTGCAAAACCAGTTCCGCATGGGGCTTGCACGTATGGAACGCGGTATTCGTGAGAGAATGAGCATTCAGGACCTTGATATTGTCACACCGCAGTCGCTTATCAATATTCGCCCCGTTGTGGCAACGATTAAGGAATTCTTCGGCTCTTCGCAGCTCTCGCAGTTTATGGATCAGACAAACCCCTTGGGCGAATTAACGCACAAAAGACGTCTTTCCGCACTTGGCCCCGGCGGTCTTAGCCGTGAGCGTGCAGGCTTCCAGGTGCGTGACGTACACTATACGCATTACGGTCGTATGTGCCCGATTGAAACGCCTGAAGGCCCGAACATCGGTCTTATAAAC
>JAZNLF010000149.1:0-1642 GCA_045578945.1 Clostridia bacterium
TTTTTTATTCAATTTGCAAAACCAAATACTTTGGAATTGATTAAAGAAATTATACAAAACTTAGAGGAATAGAATTCAGTTTGGGGACGGAGCAGTTTTTGTTAAAAATATTTTTAGACATAGAGGAAATGTAAAATGATATATATTACAGGCGACACACATATACCGGTTGATATCGGGAAGCTTTCGGCCAAGCGTTTTCCCGAGCAAAAGGAAATGACCAAAAACGATTATGTAATTATATGTGGTGATTTTGGTGGGGTATGGGATGGCAGCAATGAAGAAAAATATTGGATAAAGTGGTTAAAAAGCAAGAATTTCACAACACTTTTTATTGATGGCAATCATGAAAATTTTGATATGCTCTATAATTTCCCCACGGTAGAGTTTGGTGACAGTATTGCACACAAAGTTGATGATGGCATATATCATTTAATCAGAGGCGAGGCATATAACATTGACGGGAAAAAGTTTTTTGTATTTGGCGGAGCAAGCTCACACGACAAAGAATACCGCGCAGAAGGAAAAAACTGGTGGAAAAATGAACTGCCGAGTGAACAGGAATATAGTAATGCAGAAAGCACTCTTGAAAAGAATGCTTTCAAATTTGATTGTATAATAACACATTCTGCTCCGACATCTGTTCAAACGGAAATTGCCCCGATATACGAAATTAACAAGCTCACAGAATTTTTGGAAAAGATAAAAAATAGTGTTATTTGTGAAAAATGGTTTTTTGGACATTATCACAAAGATGTAGAGGTAGATAAAAGATTTATTGCAGTATTTGATAAGATTTATAAGATATAACAGAAGTTGCATCGGTTATTACAATGCAACTTCCTTCCCTTCCGCAAACAGGCGGCAAAGCTTTGCATCAAAATCCAAAGGAAAGCGGTCAAAAAGGCAGATATTGGCAAGCTTTCCGACCTCAAGTGTGCCGACCATATCCAAAATGTCGCAATTTTTTGCGGCATTTTTTGTGATGGCGCAAAGTGCCTCGTTTTTATCCATACCCCCGCGGCAGGAAAGCGCGGCGTAGAGAGGCAGAAGCGGCTCGGGGTTTTCGTAGTGGTCGGTCACAATCGCGACCGATGCGCCATAGGAAGCCAAAATGCCTGCGTTTTCGATGCGGTGGTTTATAAGCTCATTTTTCCCCTTATCGCTGATGACAGGGCCGACCGAAACGGGCAGGCCGCGCAAAAGCGCGGGGCAAAGATGGCCTTCCGTCGCATGCTCTATGGAAATGCGAAGGTTAAATTCCTTGCCGATGCGAAGCGCCGTTACAATATCGTCAATGCGATGTGCGTGGCATTTTACAAGCATTTCGCCGCGTACGACGGGGCGAAGCGCCTCGAGCGAAAAATCAAATGGGACATCCGTACCCGCAGAACGTGATGCGTCATACTGCACGGCGAGCGTCAGCGTTTGACGAAGGAGGGCTGCCGTTTGCATACGCGTTTTGGGGCCGCCGTCCGTCCGAAGCGGGTTTTCGCCAAAGGAAAATTTCATGGCAACGCCGTCTTTTAAAAGCATATCTGCCATGGTTTTGCCCCATGTGCGCACCGCGCAGAACGTGCCGCCGATGGGATTTGCGCTGCCAGGGCCAATGACAAGCGTTGTGATTCCGCTGCAAAGTGCG
>JAZNLF010000150.1:0-3568 GCA_045578945.1 Clostridia bacterium
CGGCAATATGTGGGACAGCGTAATGGCGCATAACCCCTTTATTTTTAAGGTGGACGACACGTACGTGCTTTACTATATCGGCTCGCCCGACGGCGGGTGCGAAAACCGCGCCATCGGCTATGCATGGAGCAAAAGCCTCACAGACGGCTGGACGCGCTCGGACGCACCCTTCTCGCTCCCAAAAGACGCCAATAACCCCGCCGTTTTCAGAAACGATGACGGCACCTTCTTCCTCTATTTCAGGGACGGAGAAGGACGTGTGTCAGTCGCACAGTCCGATTCCTTCCGCGGTCCTTTTACAGTAAAGAACTTCAACCTTTTCCCGTCAAGCTGCGCGGAGGATATGTATGTTTATAAAGACGAAAAAGGCTATGTTATGATTGCGGAGGACGGAGTGGGCTACTATACAGGTCTTGCAAAAGGCGGCGTCCGTTTCCGTTCCGCGGATGGTATACATTGGGACGAAAAGAGTGCCGAGCCCGCCTTTGACTTTGACCTTGTCTATGATGACAGCACCACGATGACATTGCAAAGACGAGAGCGCCCCTTCCTCTTTTGGGACGGGGACCGCAAGTATCTGATTTCCACCGCTAAAATCGGCGGGCCCGACCAGATTAGCGGCGGCAAGAACTGGAATATGATACAGGAAATTAAGGAAATTTTATAGAGAGAAATGAGAAGGCTGAACCATAGAGGTATTTAAAAATTTTCGTCGCATCAGCGACATATCGAGTGCGTCAGCACATATCGAGTCATTTATGACATATCGAAAATCTCGGCAGAGATTTATATCGATGAAAAAAGACTTGTCAATCGACAAGTCTTTTTTCTGGTGGAAGCGGCGGGAGTTGAACCCGCGTCCGAAAACATATCCACAAGAGCCTCTCCGAGCGCAGTTTATGATTTTAGAATTCCCTCCTCCGCAAGTTCACAAACAACCTCACGGATTCAGTAGCTTCATTATGCATGCTTGCGGCAAAGCTTACGCAAGTCACGTTCACTGCTAATTCACGCCTCGTCCCGCGCCGCAGTCCTCACGGGCGAGACGGCAGCTTTAATTAAGCTGCAAACGCTAATTTATTATTATCGTTTAATATTTAAGTTTAGGCTTTTTAAGAGGCGCCCACCTCTGCTCGCTGCTCCGGCTTCAACATCCCCGTCGAAACCGTTACGCCCCCATATGAATTGGGTGATGCAATCACCCAATTTTATTCTGTACAAAAATTTTATTTTTTATCCGTATCAAATACTTCCTTTACACTTGCTGCAAGTCCTGCAATTCCCTGAATTTCAGACGGAATAATCAATTTTGTAGCCTTGCCGTCCGCCACCTTTTCCAAGGATTCGAGGGATTTAATTGTCAAAAACGCATTGCCCGGGTTTGCTTCATTAATCATGCGGATACCCTCTGCCGTTGCCTTTTGTACCTTTAAGATGGCTTCCGCTTCGCCCTCAGCCTTACGGATGGCAGCTTCCCGTTCTGCCTCGGCGCGCAAAATTGCAGACTCCTTCTCGCCTTCCGCGACCAAAACCGCAGATTTTTTCTCGCCTTCCGCGCGCAAAATGGATTCGCGGCGTTCGCGCTCCGCTTTCATCTGTTTTTCCATCGCGTCTTGTATTTCACGCGGCGGAATGATATTTTTCAGCTCTACGCGATTGATTTTAATGCCCCACGGGTCCGTTGCTTCATCTAATATAGCACGCATTTTTGTGTTGACCGTATCGCGGGAAGTCAAAGTTTCGTCCAATTCCAAATCGCCGATGATGTTTCGCAGCGTTGTCGCCGTCAGATTCTCAATTGCCATCATGGGGCGTTCTACGCCATAGGTATAAAGCTTCGGGTCGGTAATCTGGAAAAACACGACCGTGTCAATGTGCATCGTTACATTATCTTTTGTAATAACGGCTTGCGGCTCAAAGTCCACAACCTGCTCTTTTAAATTGACCTTACGGGCAATTTTATCAAAGAAGGGAAGCTTCAAATGAAAGCCGACGTTCCATGTGCCTTTGTATGCACCCAGCCGTTCTATGACGTACGCATGTGCCTGCGGCACAATTTTCATGTTCCCAAGCAAAACACAAAATAAGATTATAACCAAACCCCAAAGTATTATCATACTTTCTCCTTTCCGCATCCGCTATCCGCGGCGCACAACCGCTTTTACGCCCTTTATTTCCTGCACAGTCACCTTCTCGCCGCGGCAGACAACAGCGTTTTCCTCCGCCACAGCGGACCACACGGCGCCCAATACCTTAATCTGTCCCGTTCCTGACACTGTATCAATATCCTCTGTTACAATTGCCTCTTCTCCGATAATGCGGTCGGCATTCGTCGGCGTTTTTTTAGATGCCATATGGCGCCTGACAAGCGGAAACAAAGTCAGCAAAGAAATGACCGAAACCATAAAAAACAATGCAATCTGCCAACCAAACGATGCACCAAATAGTGCACCCAGCACGGCAAACAAGGCACCAATGGCAAACCAAATGGTGTAAAGCTGCATCGTGGCAGCCTCCAGCGCCAGCATACCTATGAGAACAAGTCCCCAGAAAACTGCATTTGTCATACCTGTCACCTCGCTTTATAGTATAGCATATCGCGGTTTCCTTGTCAAATTATTTTTATGTTGTATCTTGTACATATTTATGGTAGAATAGACAAAAGAAAGGGTGATACTGTATGCAAAAAGTCTTAGTGGGTATGAGTGGCGGCGTTGACAGCACCGCGGCCGTCATGCTTTTACAAAAAGAAGGATATGAAGTAAGCGGCCTTACGCTTTTATTGCATGGGGATGAAAAGAGCGCCCAGGACGCGGCAGCATCCGCACGCGCGCTCGGCATTTCGCACGACATACTGGATATGCGTACAGATTTTGCCCGAAAAGTTATCACACCTTTTTTAGAATCGTATCAAAACGGGCAAACGCCGAACCCGTGTGTTCTCTGTAATGCCCAAGTTAAGATTGCCGCCATGATCGCGTATGCGGACGCGCACGGCTTTGACCGCATTGCAACGGGGCATTATGCCCATGTGCGAGCGCATGACGGCCGCGCCATGCTCTGGCGCGGTGCGGACGCGAAAAAGGACCAGACGTATTTCCTCTCCATGCTGCCCGCAGCATGGATTTCGCGCCTTCTTCTTCCCCTCGGCGGTCTTACAAAGGACGAGGTACGCAGCGTTGCCGCGGAGGCGCTCCCCGCCATTGCCGAAAAAAAGGACAGCCTTGAAATCTGCTTTATTCCGGGTGATGATTACGGCGCATTTTTGGAAAGTCGCTTGCCGAGCCTTGCGCGCGAGGGGAAAATCATAGACCAAAACGGCTTTACCGTCGGCTTTCACGGCGGTGTGCATCGCTATACCATCGGCCAGCGAAAAGGGCTCGGCGCATTCGGAAAAAAAGTTTTTGTAACGGATATAAACGCCGCGGAAAACACTGTGACCATTGGAGAAAATGATGCACTTTTCAGTGATGGTCTTTATGCGGAAAACGTAAATTTCATGCTCGAAAATCCGCCCGAGGAGCTTTATGTATCAGCAAAAATTCGCAGCGCAGGCCCTATGAGTCCT
>JAZNLF010000151.1:0-2216 GCA_045578945.1 Clostridia bacterium
CCTTCAAATCACTCAAATATCGATAGTAGCGCGGCAAACGCCGAATCACCATTTTAGAAATTTTTTTCATAGCTTTCACTTCGCTTTTTACATCGATTTTATTGTTTCCATCACATAGTCTGCAAACTCTGCACCCGTAGCGCCGTCTGCGCGACCTGTAATGACGAGTTTTTTCTCCTCATACATACATTTGTCAAGCGCCGCCGTAAGCTTATCGGCGCGGTCTTGGTATCCGATATGCTCTAAAAGCATTGCTGCGGCGCGAATGATACTGCACGGGTCTGCATACTTATCGCGGCCTTCCTTTACCATGCGCGGTGCCGAGCCGTGAATGGCCTCAAACATTGCATAGCGCTTGCCGAGGTTTGAGCTGCCTGCTGTGCCGACGCCGCCCTGGAACTCTGCCGCCTCGTCCGTGATAATATCACCGTAGAGGTTCGGCAATACAACCACTTTAAATTGTTGGCGACGCTTCTCGTCCACAAGCTTTGCCGTCATAATATCAATATACCAATCATCTACCTCAATTTCGGGATATTCCTTTGCAATTTCCTGGCAGATGTTCAAAAACTTACCATCCGTCGTCTTGATAACATTGGCTTTTGTAACAATCGTCACGCGATTTTTGCCTGTTTTTCTGGCATACTCAAATGCTGCACGTGCAATGCGCTCTGTGCCGTCCGTGGTAGTAACGCAAAAGTCAAACGCCAAATCGTCATCCACATGCACGCCGCGGCTGCCTAAGGTGTAGGAGCCTTCTGTATTTTCGCGGAAAAACGTCCAGTCAATGCCTTGTTCGGGCACCTTTACGGGGCGCACGTTTGCAAATAAATCGAGTTCCTTTCGCATAGCAACATTCGCGCTTTCGATGTTCGGCCACGGATCACCTGCACGCGGTGTGGTTGTCGGGCCCTTCAAAAGGACGTGACATGCCTTAAGCTCTGCCAAAACATCGTCGGGAATTGCCTTGCCCGCTTTCACGCGGTTTTCAATGGTAAGGCCGTCAATCACGCGAAATTCTACTTTCCCGCTTTTGACCTCATCTGCCAAAAGATACTCCATGATGCGGTGTGCCTCGTGCGTGATTGCCGGGCCAATGCCGTCACCGCCGACAACACCGATAATAATGGTGTCGAGCGCCGCATAATCTATAAAATCCTTCTCTGCCTTCATCTTTTCTACGCGTGCGAGCTGCGATTTGATAAGCTCCGCAAAATGCTCGCTTGCTGCCTTTATTTTATCCATCTAAACTTTCCTTTCCTTATATGTACTATTCTATTATTTTACACGGATTTAAAAGATTTGTCAAGTCCGACTTTGACCTTTTAATTCGTTTCAAAAAAAAGGCGCAGACTAAAAAGCCTCATTGTCTGCGCCGTTTTTTTATTCTTTATGCGCGGTATCGCAGTATATACAGCGGTACACGCGGTTTTCCGCATCCGTGAGGCGGAAAATATGGTGAATTTCCTGTTCAACACTCGTGATGCATCGCGGATTTTTACATACTAAAATATCTGTCAGCTGCTTTGGCAGGTCTATATGTTTTTTCTCGGCAAGCTTGCCGCCGCGGATAATATCCACAGTGATGTTGGGACTGATATAGCCCAAAACATCAAAGTTAATATCCAAAGCACAATCAATTTTAATAATATCCTTCCTGCCCATCTTGCTGCTTGATACGTTTTTCAAAATGGCTATGGTGCAGTCGAGCGTTTCTAAATTCAGCATATTATAGATTTCCATTGCCTTGCCGCTTTCAATGTGGTCAATCACAACGCCGTTTGTGATGGTATCTACATGCATCCTACTCCACCTCCAAAAGCTTTAAAATCAGCGCCATACGCACGAATTTGCCGTTTTTCGCCTGTTTAAAATAACATGCGCGCGGGTCGGCATCTACTGCCGTTGATATTTCATTTACACGCGGCAGGGGATGCAAAATCGAGAGGTCTTCTTTTGCGTTTTTCAGTTTTTCGGGCGTTAAAATATAACTGTCACGAAGGCGGAGGTAATCCTCTTCATTAAAGAATCTCTCGCCCTGCACACGCGTCATGTAAAGGACATCGAGCTTGTCTATCACATCATCAAGGGACGTGGTTTCTTCATAGGGAATATTGTTTGCCTCGATGTGCGTTTCTTTTACGTAGCGCGGCAAACTCAGTTCCTCAGGTGAAATTAAAACAAATTTTACACCCTTATAGCGTGACATGGCGGCA
>JAZNLF010000152.1:0-2629 GCA_045578945.1 Clostridia bacterium
GCCTGCGTTTCGGAGGGTACGGGAACGGGTGCGCAGATATCGGGTATTACGGTCGCAGGCAAAACGGGTACGGCAGAGGTTGGTGGCGGCAAGGCGGATCACGCCTGGTTTATCGCCTTCGCCCCCGCGGAGAATCCGCAAATTGCCCTTTCCGTTGTTTTGGAAAATGAAGGCACAACAGGTGCTGCCTGCGCAAGCCTTGCGGCAAACTTAATTCGCGCATATTTAAAGTAAAACGCTTTTCTTCCTGCAAAGTGAAAAATTTTAAAAAAGGCTTGCATTTTCCTGTCGATTCATGTAGAATATTTTATATATCAGTAGCAGACGGACAGGCAATATATGAAAACGCCCGACCGTAAATTTTCGCGGAGGCAACAAAAGATATGGAACTTTTAAAAAATCGAATTCTTACGGACGGCAAGGTGTTTCCCGGCAACGTTTTGAAAGTGGACAGCTTTTTAAATCACCAAATGGATGTAAATCTGTTTCATGCACTGGGTGACGAATTTAAGCGTCGCTTTGCTGATACGGAAATTACAAAGATTTTGACAATAGAGGCATCCGGCATCGGCATTGCTTGTATCGCGGCTTTATCCTTTTCTGTTCCGGTCGTGTTCGCCAAAAAGAACAAAACCAAAAATATCGCAGGCGATGTTTTTGTCAGTCAGGTAGAATCCTTTACGCATGGTCGCGTGTACGATATTATGGTCTCGAAGGAATTTTTACATAAGGATGACCGCGTTTTGATTATTGACGATTTTCTCGCAAACGGCAGCGCGCTTTTAGGCCTTTCCGCCCTGGTGCGGGATGCAGGCGCCACCTTAGTCGGTGCAGGGATTGTCATCGAAAAGGGCTTTCAGCCAGGCGGCAAGATGGTGCGGGATGCGGGTATACGTGTAGAATCACTCGCTACGATTGCCTCTATGGACGATGACGGAAATATTTCTTTTCTTTAATTTTGTAAAGCACGGCTACGCCGTGTAAATAAAAAACGCTCAGCGTTAAAAAACAGGAGGAGAAAATCATGAGAAAGCACATGAAGCTGCTGGCACTTTTGCTGGCAATGGTAACGGTTCTTTCCTTTGCAGGCTGCAAAAAGACAGAAGCACCTGCACCCGGGGATGCACCCGCCGAGGTAGACGCAAACTTTAAGGTTGGCGTTATCCACATCAGTGACCCTGCAGAGGGCGCAGGCTACACCTTCGCACACGAACAGGGTATCATCGCAATGCGCGATACACTCGGTCTTAAAGACGAGCAGATTATCCGCAAGGTCAACATTGACGATTCCGATGCACAGGCAACAAAAATTGCAATTGAAGAATGTATCGATGAAGGCTGCCAAATCATCTTCGGCACAAGCTTCAACTACATGAACACCATGGAAGAAATGGCAAAGGAATATCCGGACGTTATCTTCTCCCACGGCACAGGCTACAAATCGAACGACACGAACATGAATAACTACTTCGGTCGTATCTATCAGGCACGCTACTTAACAGGTATTGCTGCAGGTCTTAAGACAAAGACCAACAAAATCGGTTATGTAGCAGCTATGGGTAAGGACAATGCTGAGGTTACAGGCGGTATCAATGCTTTCGCAATGGGTGTTGAATCCGTAAATCCCGATGCTAAAATTTATGTAAAGGTTACAAACAGCTGGTTTAGCCCCGACCTTGAGAAGAAAGCTGCAGAAGCACTTCTTGACATGGGTTGCGACGTTTTGAGTCAGCATTGTGATACAACTGCACCGCAGGTTGCTGCAGAAGCAAGAGGCGTTTGGGGTGTCGGCTACAACTCTGACATGACAAAGGATGCGCCGAAGGCGCACCTTGTTGCACCGGTCTGGAACTGGGGTGTATACTACACCAAGGCTACAAAGGAAGCTATGAGCGGCAACTGGACAAATGAGAACTACTTCGGTGATATGAACGATGGTCTTATCGCACTTTCTCCCTTGTCCGAAAACTGCGCAGAAGGCACAGAGGAAGCAATTGAAAAGGCAAAAGCTATGATTCTTTCCGGCGAATACAAGGTATTCGAAGGCAAAGCAATCAAAGATGGTGCTTTGGTTTCCCAGGACCTTCTTGACAATGCAGGCAACGTAATCGTTAAGGCTGACGGCGCTGTTTTGGATGACGCAACCATCACAGGCGGCATTAACTGGTACTACAAAAACGTTGTTGCACCACAGTAAGCTATGATTTTAAGAAAGCGGTCATTTTAAGGCCGCTTTCTTTTTCCCGACGCATGTCCGATGGTGCGAGCCATCGGGCACGCCTATGGGTATCTCCCCTATTCTCATGCAGAAAGGACGAATTTTGAACGTGAAGCAAACACCCGCAATCGAACTTCGCGACATAACCAAAGTTTTTGGCTCCGTGGTTGCCAATAATCATATTAATCTTTCCGTTCATCGTGGTGAAATACTGGCGCTTTTAGGTGAAAACGGCTCCGGTAAAACAACGCTGATGAACATTTTGGCAGGTATCTATAAGCCCGACAACGGCTCCATTTACGTAAACGGCCAGGAGGCGCAGATTCATGCCCCTGAGGACGCCAATCGTCTTGGTATCGGTATGATTCACCAGCACTTTAAACTGGTGGATGTGCATACCGCGACCGATAA
>JAZNLF010000153.1:0-5086 GCA_045578945.1 Clostridia bacterium
CCTGAATCGGCTCTAAAATTACGGCGGCGGTTTTGTCAGTCACGGCCTTTTGAAAGGCATCTAAATCATTGATGGGAACATGCGTAAAGCCGGGCGTCAGCGGTGCATACGGCTTTTGGTATTTTTCTTGCCCTGTGGCAGCAACCGTTGCCAATGTGCGGCCGTGGAAGGAATTTTTAAGAGAAATTACATCCGTTTTGCCGCTGCCCTTTTTGTGGTGGTAGATTTTTGCAAGCTTTATGGCGCCTTCGTTTGCCTCCGCACCGCTATTTGCAAAAAAGACCTTATCTGCAATCGTGCGCGATGTAAGCGTTTTTGCAAGGCGCGCTTGCGATTCTATGTAATAGAGAGAGGATGTATGCAAAAGTTTGTCCACCTGCGCGTGGAGCGCCGCAGTCAAAATCGGGTGGCTGTGCCCGAGGGCGGAAACGGCTATCCCGGCAAAAAAGTCCTGATACGTTTTGCCGTCCTCTGCATAAAGCGTCATCCCTTTGCCGTGCGTGAAGGTGACGGGTGTGCGATCCCCAAACGTGTTCATGTAGCATTGTTTGTCTATGGTTTTTATTTCTTGTACGTTCATTGTTTTCACTCCTTGAAATGGTATTATACAACAAAATGAAAAATTATGCAATAGAAAATGCAAAAATATTTAAAATTATTTCAAAAAAGAATGTATAGCCATGAAAATACAGACTATACATTTTTTTTTATCGGAAGGTCAGGCGTTTTTTTCTTTTTTTCGCCGCAAAAGTGAGACCAAAACGGTAATAAGCGGTAAAAGCATTTCGAATGTGCTGAAGATAAACATACCGATACTGCGCCGCCACTGGGGGAGCAGTATGCCTGATTCAAACGCATTTAAGGCACCTATGAGTAAAATTGCGCCTATGAGAAGTAAAAGCGATGGTGAGGCTTTCTTTTTTATCGGAAATACATCCTGTATACATTGCAAAATACAATAAATGACGATGCTGAGTTTGAAAATATGCAAAATGGAAAGGAGAAATGCATGCAGAATCTCAAGGCGCGTAAATACATTCATTACATTGATAAGACGCACAGATTCATACGCAGGGGTACTGAGGTAGGCGACCGAGACACCCAAAACGGCAACCTCCTGAAAAATCGTGAGAAACATAATGGCAATACCCAGCAAAAGCCCGACCCAAAGCGCGCGGCGCGTGCCCTTGTTTTTCTCTGTCAGATGAAAAAAAGGAAGGAATACGATGATTTCGCAAAAGGGAATGGATGCCATGGAAAAAGTGCCTTCTAAGTAGTTTTTCCACCCCATGTTGAGAAGGGGCAGAAAGTTTGAAAGCTTCATTTCGCTTATCAAAAGCGTAAAATTTGTAATGGTGATGAAAATGGCAATCACAAAGAAGAGGAAGGCACACCGCAACATATTTTGAATCCCTGTTGAAACCGCAAAGGCGCATGGTAAAAGCATCAGTAGCATAATGGCGGGAAGCGGCGTTTCGGGCATGATATGCACGAGGAAGAAACTGCTGACATTACGGAGCATCGCGATGGCAACCAGTATAAAAAACCCGATATATAAAAGATTGATAAAGTAGCCGAGATATTTGCCGTACACTATTTTTTGTATCGTCATAAGACCATGCGATGGAAAGCGCGCGGCCAAAACACCATAGAGAAGCGCAAACAAAAGACTGAGCACACCTGCACAGAGGACAATAATCCAGGCGTTGTGCTGGGCTATCTGCGTTACAAAAGAGGTGAAGAGGGAGGAGCCTGCAATAAAGGAGGCAATACCAAAAATAAGCTGTCTGTTTGAAATCATAGCGGTTCCTTTCTCAGTTTACAGGTTGATTCATGCGGCCTGCCGATAAAATTTTCACGTTGGTTTCAATGCGTACAGGGAGATTGTGAAAGGCCATATCCTTCTTTTCCTCCCAAAGCTTTGGGTTTTTCTTGTAGAGAAGCTCGGAGAAGCCAAGGAGGTCTGCCTCTAGTACACTGCCCTTTCGGAGCGCAGCACGAATTTCGTTTTCGATTTCGGCGGAAAAGGAGGCCACCAACGCGTCAAGACCTTTTTTGGAGGTGTAGTTATCGTGTCCGCGCTCGCTGCCGAATGCGCCGCTTGCACGCACGCGGATAACCATGGTGATATTCCCGTTTTTGTCAATTTCGGGCGAGATACTGCCGCTTGCCTTTAAAATATCTATACCCGTATGGTCATCCTTGGTGGGAGAGGTCATCACAACGCCCTGCTTCACATCGCCCTTTGCCCACAAAATGCCGCGTGTTTCGTAAGGGGATAATTCACCGATCATGCGATCCTCCCGAAATACGGCCGTACCCGACATGCGGAGCTGCTCCTGTCCGCCTGTATCATCAATTTCAATAATCGGGATTAAGGGCGCGGCTTTTTTTGTGTAAAGGCGGCTTGTAAAATCCAAAAGGTTTACCGTCATACCGCTTGACATTTCCTGTTGGGAATCAATCAAATTTTTAACGTGAATGGCGGGGATTTTCTGGAAATTTGCAGAGGTATCCAGAATATCCTTTCCTTTGCCGCGCGCGACCAAAAGATGCATGGAAAGACGTAATTCGTGGTCACGCAAGAAGAAGTCCATGTAATTGCCAAGGCCTTTTTTTGCCGCATCCTCCCCAAAAACAATAACGAAATTATGCGCAAGATAAAGTTTTGAGCCTGCCTTGGAAACAGACGAGCGAATGGAGGGAAACACATAGTCCCCCTCTATGGTTACGTTGTTATAGTAGCTCGCGTCACCGCCACCTTCTTCTTTTGAAGAAGAAGCATTTTTTGTGTTGGCAATTTGTGACGTGACTTCAATTTTATCGTCTTTTGCCGAATCGACCGCAAACCCCATTACAATAGACAAATTACCGATTTCACGACGATTCCAGCAGCCTGTCAAAATAAGTGTTGTGAGTAAAATTGCACATAATAAAGCGCGTTTTCGCATTTGTTACCTCCTCGGATTGTTTTGTGTACGTTGTCTGCGCGGATTGCTTTTTGAAAGAAGCATGGGCCTTGTCAAAAGCATACGAAGGGGCAGACGTGTCAAAGCATCCTTTGTATCCGAAAGTTCAAACGGTGCGTAGGGTGAAAGATAAGGTACACCGAAGGAGGAAAGGGACGCTAAGTGGAAAAGGAGAAGCAACAGGCCGATGGTTAACCCAAAACCGCCGAATGCACCTGCAAACACCAGAAGAATCAGGCGCAAAATCATGGATGCGTTTGCTTGCGCAGGGACCGCAAAAGCGGCTACGGCAGTAATGGCAACAGCAATGACCATAGGTGCGCCGATAATACCTGCGGAAACGGCACTTTCACCAATGATAATCGCACCCACCATACTGACCGCTTGCCCCGCAGGACGCGGCAGACGAATCCCTGCTTCCTTTAAAATTTCAAATACAATAATCATAATAAAGGCTTCTATAACGGCGGGAAAAGGCGTATCGCCTTCGGCAGCCGCCATTGTCAGCAAAAGCTCGGTCGGGATAAGCTCCTGGTGGTAGGTCGCGAGTGCTACGTATAAAGGCAACGCCAAAATACTGATTAGAAAAGCGAAGAAACGCACAATGCGAAGAAGAGAGGCGTAAATGGGCGCAATATAATAGTCCTCTGCGGAATGGAAGGTTTCTATAAAAAAAGTGGGGAGCGTTAAAACATACGGAGAGCCGTCTACAATTACGGCCACGCGTCCCTCTAAGATTTTTCCTGCTACCGCGTCAGGCTTTTCTGAGCTTGCGATGGTCGAAAAAAACGGTGAACCTTTGTCGCAAATCCATTGTTCAATATGACCTGAATCCAAAACGGAGTCCGTACAGATTTTGCCGAGGCGCGCGCGAAGCTCCGTCAGGAGTGATTCGTCCACTACATTTTTAAGGTACATAAGAGATATTTCCGTCTTTGTTTTGGTGCCGACAGTGACGCTTTCGCAAATAAAATTCGGGTCTTTGATTTTGCGTCGCAAAAGCGCAGTATTGGTCCGCATGTTTTCAATAAAGCCTTCCCGCGGGCCACGCAAAACCGATTCGGTCTGCGGGTCCTCAATGCTGCGGCGCGGGTATCCCTTTATATCAATGATAAGAAAGCCCGAGATGCCGTCCACCATCAGGGCGGCATCTCCGTTTTGTATTGCCTCGGCAAGTGCGCCGAAGGTTTTATCCTCTGAAACCTCGCCGCCCACCATAAAATCGGAGAAAATATCATGAAGCGTGTTCGGCATCTTTTCATCCGTACCAAAGCTTTCGTACATAAGCGGCTTTATAATGTCCTGCGCAAGACGCTCGGCATCCACGAGGCCGTCAAAACAGAAAAGCGCAGCCTTTTTATCCGTTTGATGAAAGGAAAATGTACGCAGGATTAAATCATCGCTGCCGCCGAAGATGGACTGCACAATTTTGAGGTTTACCGAAAGCTTTTTTGATAAAGGCGTGTTTTTTTCGGGAAAATCGTCAATCCCCGCTCGGTCATGCCTTGTTTTTAATCGGTTTATAATATCTGTCAGTTTTTGCATAAATTTTGCCCTCCAAAGCGTAGTTTTGCCACAGGCTGGAAAAAGTATACATACACAATTTGCAAAGTGTAAAAAAGCAGTAAAAGCACAGTATAAAAAATAAAAATAAAATTTTTTAAAAAAAGTCTTGACAAAATCAAAAGAAGTGTGTTATTATATATCTCGCGTCAAGCAAACGCTGGTGTAGCTCAATTGGCAGAGCAGCTGATTTGTAATCAGCAGGTTGCGGGTTCGAGTCCCATCACCAGCTCCAAGGCATGGAGGGGTTCCCGAGTGGCCAAAGGGGGCAGACTGTAAATCTGTTGTCAGTGACTTCGGTGGTTCGAATCCACCCCCCTCCACCAAATGTGCAGTTTGCACGGCAAATCAAAAAACAATGAATGAAAGCTGCGCTGCTTGATTCATTGTTTATTTTTTTGCAAAAAAAGGAAACCTGCTTTTTGGGAGAATCGTATATGAATATTAAAAAATTTTTTAAAATTCTTTTACTGCTTTTGCTTGCTGTTTTAGCGGCATTCGGCGGTGTCGTGACTGCGTGGTTTACCGCAAGTCCTTTTGCGAGTGGTGACCAT
>JAZNLF010000154.1:0-5205 GCA_045578945.1 Clostridia bacterium
TATTTGACATACAGTTTCTATGGGTGTTCCCATGTTTTGTACTATAAAATCAGATGCATCTACATATCTTTGGTGGCGTTTTTCGTAAAGCGATTCCAAATTTGTCGAAAGCGGCCTGCCAATGGTTGCCAAGTCAGAAAGTGGCCTGTCAATGTATATCACTGTACCATTTTGGCGTAGATTCCATACATTTTCCATATCCATCATTGCACCGCCGCCCGTAGCAATCACCTGACCGATTTTTTTGCCGATATTCGCAATCACATCACGTTCTGCCGCACGAAATGCTGCTTCGCCGTATTTTTTGATATAGTCCCCCGCCTGCATGCCTGTTTTTTCGGCCAATACAGTATCTGTATCTATAAACGGAAGCCCCATTTCCTTTGCGAGCATTGTTCCGATAGTACTTTTCCCGCTACCGGGCATCCCGCAAAGTACAATGTTTCTATATTTCTTTTCGCATGCCTTTATAAGTGCATCCACCGTGCCCGATGCCGTGCCAAAGCACTCCGCCGAATAAAATGCCTGCGCCGCGAGCATGGAAAGTCCGCCCGTATGCGGCAAGCTTTCATTTTCCAGCAAAAAACGCGTACGTAAGGGATTATAAATCACATCCAAAACACCTATACATTTCGGATAATCCCGTACATGGGCAATCGTGTTTCCGTTTTCGGGATACATTCCCACGGGCGTTGTGTTAATTAAAATTTCACTATCGCTATCGTCAAGTACATCATTTCTGTGTTTTACCAAAACAGAGGCTGCACCCGCATCTTTCGCGACTGCTTGCGCAGTCAAGGACGTGCCGCCCGCGCCGAAAATCAACACTTTTCTGCCGCGAAAATCAATGCCTGCGCGCTCTGCCATCGCAGAAAGGCCTGCATAGTCTGTGTTATGTCCCCAAAGCTTACCGCCTCGGTTTACAATGGTATTGACGCTGCCGATTCTCTGCGCTGTTTCTGAAATTTCGTCACAGTATGGTATAACGGTTTTTTTATATGGAATCGTAACGTTGACGCCCAAAAATTCTTTTTTTCGCAAAAATACATCCAGTTCTTCTTCCGTCATTTCCAAAAAGCGATATCCTTGATTTCCCATCATACCATGAATTTCCGCCGAATAACTGTGTCCTAATTTAGCGCCGATTAGTCCGTACATAAAAATCCCTTCTATCGTAAATTTAAAAATATGTTTTTATTGGTTTTTGATTTATAAATGGAAAGCGGCAGATTGCCGTAGCTTGTTAAAATTTTCTCTAACAGGTCTACTACGATAAATTCACTGTCGTGGTGGCCAAGTTCAATCATGGGAAGTCCATTTGCCAATGCACTTCTGCCAACCTCATGCTTTATATCGCCTGTAATATAAACATCTGCACCTTTTTGTAAAACATCCTCCACCAAGCTGCCGCCACTCCCCGTACAAAGTGCCACGCGAGAAATTACCTTATTTTCATCTCCACTAAAACGAATAAAAGGCACGCGGTATATATTTTTGATTTGTTCTGCCAGAGTGCCGAGCGTCATCGGACTTTGCAAAGCACCGATACGCCCCAGGCCTGCGCCTTCGGCGCCTACAATCGGCACAGTATTTGTAAGGCCAAGAAATTGCGCCGCTAAGTCATTCAAACCGCCTGCGGCGCTATCTAAATTTGTATGTGCGGCGTACACCGCGATATGGTTTTGAATGAGATACAAAAGACATCTGCCTTCTGCTGTCTCGTCTGTAATTTTTTTCAAAGGATTGAAGATAATCGGATGGTGGCTGATAATAAGCTCTGCCCCTACAGCCTTTGCTTCAACCGCAACGTCCATATCTACGTCAAGTGCCAATAAAACTGTTTTGACGGGGGCGTTTTTCTCGCCTACTAAAAGACCGACATTATCAAACTCCTCTTGTAATTCCTTCGGTGCGTACCTTTCTAAAACGCCGATGACTTCTGTAATGTTCATTTGTTTCTCCTTTAAAAATAGACTCTATCAGTTTCTCTGTCTTCTTTTCCATTTCCTCAAAATCCATACATGGCACATAAATGCTCTCTAAAAATCCATGTGCGGCTTTTGCCTCAGAAAATGCATCAATTGCACATTGCATCAGCGTCCCTGCATGGCTCCAAACCTCACCGTATTGCGGTTCATAGCGGATAAATGCATCTAAATCCACGACCTCTGTGCCGCTAAAATGCGTATAATAATCATACGTTGTAAGCGCCGTATTCAGCTGCGGAATGAAAACATGCTCAAGCTTTGTCTTTGGCTGCATGGGACAGAAAAACAGCATAGGGGTAAAACCGCGTGTGATTGCCAAATCTGCAAACCGCTGCATAACAAGTGACGCGCCGTAAGCACCCTTTATCGTTACAACATGGGCATCTTTAAAAATGGTGTCCACATAATTTACAAATCCTTCAGGCGTTATGGCACTTGCAAAAAGTGAACGCGCACATCCATTTCCCTTACAGGTGGAAATGCCGAATATTTTATCCGCAAGTTCCTCCCCCACTCTTCGAATACTGCACAAATCTGCCGCCGCCTTATATTCATTTTCCATATCCTGAATAAGCGGTAATGCAGATTCCAAATATCGATAGCCCTTTTGAAACGCACGTTTCTTTTTTTCTGCGTAAAAAAGAAGTTCCTCACTTTTTAATGCAGGGTTCCCCTTTGTCAAAAAGCTTGCCGCATCAAAAATCTCACCGCCTGCATACGGGAATTTCGGGTCATCATTATGTGGCGCCGTGGCATCAATCATCGCCGTTTGAAGAGAGGGAATGTATACACCATCATACGATGCAGGGTCCGAGGAACAATGAAAGACCTCGTAATCCAGTTTTAAATCCTCCGCCTTTTTGGCAACACGCTTCATAAGGGTAGACTTACCCGTACCCGGGCCGCCCTTTATAAAAATTTTTCTGCATTGCGGCGTCTCTTCCATAATAGAATCAAATCTTGAGAAAAAACCGTATGGCGAGTTTACGCCTGCAAACATATGCTTTCCGCTCATATGCACATCTCCTTTCATAGCATTGTATTACGAGAATGTGCATTGCGGTGCATGTCCTTTATTCAGTTTCCTCGAGCATTGCGCAAAGCTCTGCCTCTGTCACTATATACTGTTTATTGCAAAAATGACAAGTCAGTTCCGCATTGACTTGCTTTTCAATTATATCTTGAATTTCTTTTTTACCAAGGCTTCTGACCGCGCGTTCAATGCGTTCCTTGGAGCAATCACATTGGTATACAGTCGTACTCTCCTCAAATGTATATCCATCAAAGTCGCGCAGCGCAAATGCCAATATATCCTCGGGTGTTGCACCCTCCTCCAGCATCGTAGTAATAGCAGGCATGGTCTTTACCATTTCCTCAAGCTTTAAGATTTGCTCGTCCGTCGCTTCGGGCATAACCTGTAAAATCATACCGCCCGCAGCTTTTACGGTGTAGTCACGCTCCACCAAAACACCAAGCGCTACAATGGAAGGAATCTGCTCGCTCTGTGCGTAATAAAGCGCAATATCATCACCAATTTCGCCTGTAGCGAGCTTTACTTGCCCTACATACGGCTCTTTAAGTCCAAAGTCGCGAATAATGCCTAAAAGCCCGTCTTTGCCGACTGCACCGCCGACATCAAGCTTTCCGTTTTTCAGCGGTAAATCCACCGTCGGATCCGAAACGTATCCCTTTACATTGGCACGGCTGTCACTAATTGCCACAAGCTTCCCCAAAGGGCCGCCGCCGTTGATTTGTAAAGTTAAGCTATCGTCCTCGCCCTTCATCATATCGCCCATAATTGCACACGCCGTCAAAAGTCTGCCGAGTGCCGCTGTTGCGGTCGGTGTCAAATGATGTGTTTGTCTTGCTGCCTCCACCATATCGGTAGTAACGGCTGCCGAAACACGTACTGCACCATCTGTTGTGACAGCGCGCAAAATATAATTCTTCATATTTTCCTCCTTGTATAATCTATAACGCTCTATGTCCAAGTCCAATTGCAATCTCATTTAAATTTAATAGACCAATCCCAAAAAACAAGCAAACACAAACATGCTCACCGCTTCTCGCAATCCCTATTTTGCCGCCCACGTTAAGGCCAATTGCTTTGGACATAATCTGCGAAATCGCTTCTCTTGCCGCACCTGCTACTGCGCCCTCTCCGCTATGCGTGTTATCGATAATCCCCTCGCGTTTTGCCGCTACTACCGCACGCTCGATGAGCTTGTTGACAGAAGAAATAAACTCACCGCCAAAGTCCGCCGCGGCCGTCAAAACCCCTTGTTTAGCATATGCTTCTTTTTGTGTCTTTTCGCTTTCTCTATCAGGTGTCAGTGCCATTTGTATTGCATAAAACGCTACTTCTTTACTGCCTGTCATATCCTTCCGCCATCCTTTCTCCGATTGCACGCCCTGCCGCGTGACCGGTTGAAAATGCAATTTGCAGATTAAATCCGCCCGTATATGCATCCACATCTATAATCTCGCCTGCAAAATAAAGACCTTTTACAATCTTACTTCCCATGGTTTTCGGGTTGATTTCACTTGTTTTTACACCACCCGAAGTTACAATTGCTTCCCGAATCGGTCGAAATCCGACCACCCGAAGTGAAAATGCCTTGAGTACATCTGCCACAAGATGACGCTCCTCTCTCGTCAAAAGTCCTGCCTTCTTATGTGGCGGTATGCCGGTTTTTTTCACCACAACATCAATCAGACGTTTTGGCAGAAGGTCATCGAGTGCATGTACAAAATCTTTTTTTGCATATTTTTCAAAATCCCGTAAAAGACGTTTATCCATCATTTCTGCATCCAGTGCAGGCTTTAGGTCAATTTCCGCACGATATTCACCCTCGCCGCGCATATGTGCGCTGCCGCTTAAGACAACAGGTCCTGAGATGCCGTCATGCGTAAAAAGCATTTCGCCAAAATCTCTGTAAATGGTCTTATCGTTTTTTAATATAGAAAACCCGATATTTTTAAGGCTGAGGCCTGCCAAATCAAGTTTTTCCTCGCATACAAGCGGCACTAAGGACGGCTTTGGTTCAATAATCGTATGCCCCACCATGCGTGCCATATTATATCCGTCTCCCGTCGAACCCGTCTGCGGATAGCTAACGCCACCCGTTGCAAGTATGACGACATCTGCACGAATTCTTTTTTTACCAAACTGTACGCCGCATATTTTACCGTCTGCCACCAAAAGTCTGTCTGCGCG
>JAZNLF010000155.1:0-3281 GCA_045578945.1 Clostridia bacterium
ATGTGGAGTTTTTTAAAAGCAGACTGTCCATCATAAATGATACTGTCGCCTGGGATATGAGTGGTGATGGTGATCCTCGGAATTGCGTGGATCTGGATCCGTTTGTACTTTTTGAGCAGCCTTGTGTTACAGATCCCTTGGAACAAGAAAGTGCGTGAACGGTAAAAATGCATTAAAAAGGAGCTGTATTTTTTACAGCTCTTTTATGTTAAGATTGATTTTATCCAATATTTTTGATATATTACGTTCTAAAGATGAACATATAAGCGTTTTATGAGATTCTATTATTTTAGAAAAATCTGAAAATATTTCTGATTTTACTTGACAAATGCGGAAGAATCATATATACTATAGAAAATGAATATGAAAAGGCAATGAAGAGAAGGAGTACCCGTAAGAGAAGCCTATAGAGAGAAGCGGATGGTGGAAGCGCTTTGGTGAAAATACGGGGAAGTAGTCTTGGAGCTGCGAACCGAACAGCGATATGCATAAGTAGGCTTCGACGGAATTCCAACCGTAAAATGGGAATCGGCATAATTTTGTGTCGGATAAGGCATAGCAGTAACGCGCTGTGTGAAGTTAGGTGGTAACACGAGTCATTCGTCCTAATGGGTGGATGGCTTTTTTTATTTTCAGATTGGAGGATACACCATGGAGCTTTTATCCAGATATTTAGAAAGGACAGAATTTGAAAGCTACGAGGATTTTAAGAAAAACTTTCGGCTTACTGTACCCGAAAAGTTTGATTTTGCACGCGATATTGTAGACGAATGGGCAAAAATCGAGCCTGAAAAGCGCGCACTCGTATACTGTAACGACGATGGCGAATCGAGAACCTTTACATTTTCTGAAATTTCGACGCTTTCAAAAAAAGCGGCAACATACTTAAAACAGCTTGGCATCGGGCGTGGGGACAGAGTTATGACGCTTTTGCGTCGCCGCTATGAATACTGGATAATAGCGGTTGCGCTGCATCGCATCGGGGCAGTTTTGTGTCCTGCCTCCATTCAGCTTCGTGCAAAGGATATCGACTATCGTCTGGTGCAGGCAGAGGTCAAGCTTTTGATTGCATTGGAGGATGAATTTGTTTGTCGTCAGGTAGAAGGTCTGCATACCAATTGCAAGGTTTTGTTTGTCGGTGATGCAGCGGTGGAAGGTTATCCGTATTTCAATGCAGAATATGAAGCATGTGAGATGTACGAGGAGCCGAGCACATGTGAAAATGAAGACGAGATGCTGATATACTTTACCTCCGGTACATCCGGCTATCCGAAGATGGCATCCCACAATCGCACATATCCTTTGGGCCATATTATCACGGCAAAATACATGCAGTGTGTACAAAATAATGGTTTGCATCTGACACAGGCAGACAGCGGTTGGGCTAAGTTTGGTTGGGGAAATATTTACGGGCAATGGATTTGCGGCAGCGCAATCTTAGGGTATGACCCGATTCGCTTCAGCCCGGAGCATCTGATGGAGCACATGCGTGACTTTAAGCCGACCTCCCTTTGTATTCCGCCGACGATGTATCGCTTCCTTTTGAAAAACGGTGTACAAAAGGAACATCTTGCATCCATCAAGTGGTTTTCCACAGCGGGTGAGCCTTTGAGCGGCGAAGTAAACCGTGCATTTTATACACTTTGCGGCCATCACATTCATGAAGGCTATGGGCAGAGTGAGGGAACGCCGATAACTTGTTCCTTCCAATGGATGGAGATTTGCCCGTCTTCTATGGGCAAACCCTCTCCGCTTTACGATGTTGCCTTACTCAATAAAAACGGGGAGCGCTGCAGCGAGGGTGAGGAAGGCGAGGTCGTCATGTTTGTAGACAAAGGTCATGTTGGTCTTTTGGATTATTATTATCAGGACGGCGAGCGCATAAGTCCCATCGAGGACGGCATTTATCATACGGGTGACATTGCGTATGAGGATGAAAACGGCTATTACTGGTACGTTGGTCGAAACGATGATATGATAAAGTGCTCGGGCTATCGCATAGGGCCATTTGAGATTGAAAGTATCTTAAATACGCATCCGGCGGTTAAGGAAAGCGCCATTGTCGGCCGCCCTGACGAAATTCGCGGGCAGATTGTATGTGCCGTAATTGTACTGACGCCCGGACATACCCCGTCGGACGAACTGACAAAGGAACTGCAAGACTACGTAAAGAAAAATACCGCACCGTATAAATATCCGAGAAAGATTGAATATGTAGAAGCATTACCGAAAACAACTTCGGGTAAAATAATCAGAAACGCACTTCGCAGTGCACAGTAAAGGAAGGATGAGGAACATGCAGGAAATCAATAAAACCTACGAGCCGCAAAATGTAGAAAAAAGATTATATAAAAAATGGCAGGATAACGGCTATTTTCATGCAGAACCCGATGAAAATAAAAAACCGTTTTGCATTGTTATTCCGCCTCCGAATGTAACAGGCCAGCTCCATATGGGACATGCCTTGGACGAAACGCTGCAGGATATCTTAATTCGTTTTAAGCGCATGCAAGGCTATAGTGCACTTTGGGTACCCGGCACAGACCATGCGGGCATTGCCACACAGATTAAGGTGGAAGAACATCTTCGCAAAACGGAAGGGTTGACTCGCCATGACCTTGGCCGCGAAAAGTTTTTGGAACGCGTCTGGGATTGGAAAAAACAGTTTGGGGACAGAATTATAAACCAGCTTAAAAGTCTCGGCAGCTCCTGCGATTGGGAGCGTGAACGCTTTACAATGGATGAGGGCTGCTCACGCGCGGTGCGTGAGGTCTTTGTAAGTCTTTACGAAAAGGGACTCATTTATAAAGGAAACCGTATTATTAACTGGTGCCCGAAGTGCCGCACAGCGCTTTCGGACGCAGAGGTTGAATATAGCGAACAGGCAGGCCATTTTTGGTATATCAAGTACCCCGTAAAGGGCGAAGATACTTTCCTTACCATTGCAACGACAAGACCGGAAACACTTCTTGGAGATACTGCAGTAGCCGTAAATCCCGAGGACGAACGATTTGCACACCTTGTCGGCAAAACACTCATTTTGCCGCTTGTGGGACGTGAAATTCCGATTATTGCAGATGAATATGTAGATAAGGAATTTGGAACGGGTGCCGTTAAAATCACACCTGCGCATGACCCGAATGACTTTGAGGTCGGTCAGCGTCACAACCTGCCGCAGATTAAGGTTTTGGACGATGATGCGAAAATCTGTGCATGCGGCGGCAAATATGCAGGTATGGACAGATATGAAGCCAGAAAACAAATGATTGAGGACCTTGAAA
>JAZNLF010000156.1:0-3295 GCA_045578945.1 Clostridia bacterium
TTTATATTATTTTGCTTTTCTGCATAGATAATTATTGGGGTTTTTTCGTATACGGCATATTTATTGCGGGCGTGATTGGCATCTCGGGGATACGGCCGCGGTATGTTTTAATGGGACTTCGCCCGCTTTTATTTTTACTTCTGTTTACAGTTTTTTTAAACATATTTGTTTCGGGCGGCGAAACTGTCTTGTTTAAGCTTTGGATTTTCAAAGCAACAAAAGAAGGTATATTTTCAGCAGGTATTATGGCGCTTCGTTTGATTTTTTTGGTATTCGGCTCGTCAATGCTGACCTATACAACATCGCCCATTGTGTTGACAGATGGGATTGAAAGACTCTTATCCCCATTTTCTAAAATTGGCGTACCTGCGCATGAGATTGCGATGATGATGACAATTGCAATTCGATTTATTCCGACAATTTTAGAAGAAACCGATAAAATTATGAAAGCACAGACGGCACGCGGCGCGGATTTTACAAGCGGAAATTTACTGCGGCGGGCAAAAGCGATGATTCCGCTTTTGGTTCCGCTCTTTATAAGCGCTTTCCGTCGCGCGGATGAACTGGCAACCGCGATGGAATGTAGGTGCTACCGCGGCGGAAAAGGTCGTACACGCTTATATACACTGCGCATATCACGCATTGATAAATATTCTGTTATATTTGCATTTTTACTGCTTTTGGCTGTGCTTGCAACGAGGATATATGTATGAGAAATATTGCTTTACATCTAATGTTTGATGGTACAAACTATCATGGGTTTCAGCGCCAGAAAAACGGCATAACCATTCAATCACAGCTTGAGGACGCGGTGTTTGCCATAACGGGAGAACATGTGCCCGTGATTGGGTGCAGTCGGACGGATGCAGGTGTACATGCAGAAAATTATGTTGCAATGTTTGATACAACCTGCCGTATTCCTGCGCTCCTTTTCCCGAAAGCCTTAAACAGTGCATTGCCCAATGATATTCGTTGCATGAACGCATGGGAGGCCAAAGAGGGCTTTCATCCGATTTTTTCGGCAATTGAAAAAACATATATTTATACGATTGTGAATAGACGCGTAGAGGACGTGTTCCGTCGTGCGTATGCATGGTTTTATCCAAGACCGCTTGCGGTCGAAGATATGCGTCGAGCGGCTGCCTGTTTTTTGGGAGAACATGATTTTTCTGCATTTATGGCGGCAGGCAGCACGGCGAAAACAACAGTACGCCATGTTAAAAAACTGGATATAGAAGAAACAGACGGCATTTTGCGTATTTCCATTTGTGCAGATGGGTTTTTATACAATATGGTTCGCATTATTGTCGGAACATTGGTTTGCGTCGGGAATGGTCGCTTTGCTATAGAAGATGTTTCAAAAATTCTGGAAAGCGGTGACAGACGGCGTGCGGGAATGACCGCGCCGCCACAGGGACTTCGACTGTTTGAGATTGTGTATCCCGAAATGACGATAGGACCTACGTCAAAGGAGAAATAATATGAAAAACAAAAGGATGCGTCAGCTTATTTCAATTGGCTCGGCAGCTGTTTTGCTGTTGCTTGTGGTTATTTTATATTTTGGTGGCGGAAAACCTGTTTTGACATCTGTTTTCCGTGATGGTGCATATGGAACACGTATAGAAATGGACACAACCTTTGGCTACTCTATTCGCAAATATGATGGTGGCGTTGCCGTGCTTGGAAAAGATGGGATTTCAGCCATTACAAATGCGGGAAGAAGTGCATGGGATGTTTCTTTTCCTGTTACCAATCCGATTTTATCCGCGAGCGGTAAGTTTGTCTTAGCAGCAGACAGTGGGGGAAAGACAGCGCTTTTGCTTTCTGACGGCAGAGAAAAACAAAGATTTGAAACAACGGAAGGGATTTTATACGCGTCCGTAAACCAAAAGGGCACGGTGGCACTTGTGACAGAAGAGCGTGGCTACAAGGGGTGTGTCCGTGTATATAATTCTGCCGGGAAAGAGCTTTATGCATGGCATTCTGCAGAGCAGGACATTTTGTGCGCCTCCGTTTCGGAGGATAGTAAGAAGCTTGCGGTCGCAGTGGTAAATACAGAAGATTTAAGTAAGCTTTGTAAGGTCTTTTTATTTAAACTGAATGATGTAACCCCACAGGCTATTTCGGTCGGCGATGAAAATTTAGTGATTGATTTGAAGTTTTGCGGACGCGAGCTTATGGTTATCGGCGATGAGGCCGTGTATGCCTTCAAAGATAATGGTACGGAAAAATTTGTGATTGATTACGCCGGACATGAGCTGGAGGCATATAGCTATTATGGCGGGGGTGTTTTATCACTTGGTCTTTCAAATGGCCATGAAATGGGCGGAAGTGTGGCCAAGGTGTATGACACAAACGGAAACCTCAAAGGAAGCTTTGCGGCAAAAGGGACAATTACGTCCATGGATACCTTTGGTAAATATGTAGCAGTCAATACAACGGAAGGCCTTACTGTGATTGACAGTGCGGGCAGAGTAAAAACGGAAAACACCTTGGAGATTGCATCACAGGAAGTATTTTTGTGCGGCAGCCGAAACCGCGTGTTTGTAATTTCAGGCGTGAGTGCAGGCATGTATATTTTGTAAAAGGAGAGGTAGAATGATTTTAGACGGCATCCTGATTCTGATTTTGCTTATTTCGGTCATTATGGGCAAGAAAACAGGGTTATTTCGTGCAGTGACAAGAATGCTTTCAACCGTACTTGCAATCATATTGACAATACTTTTGCAAGAAAAAGTGCTTTTATTTTTGGAGGGCACACCGCTTTATGCCTCGATATTGGAAAAGCTGGCAGGCAATGTGGAAAAGATGACAACGAATGGACAGATAGACCTTTTAAAGCCATTTATGGCATTGGGGAATGTCGGCGCTGCCGATATTGCCGGGGAGATGGCAGAAAGCATTGTTCCTGTTTTGATTTTTATTCTTTTATACATAGGTATAAAGCTTTTGATTTCTGTGTTGGATAAGACGATTTTTCATCTGCCGCTTGTAAAACCGATAAACAAAATTCTTGGCTCTTTATGGAATGGGATTTTCACTCTTTTCATTGTCTATTTGGTAATTGGTGTCGCAGGCGGGTTGTCCTTATTTTCAACAAATGCATTTTTAGCTGCACAGATGGAAGAGTCGTTTTTGGTGCACGGTATGTACACCAATAATATAGTTCTGAATTTTCTGTTTAAGAAAGGATAAGTGTTATGAAGGTTGCAATTGACGGGCCGGGCGGAGCGGGCAAAAGTACGATTTCTCGTGCAGTAGCCAAAAAACTGAATTTTATTTATATTGATACAGG
>JAZNLF010000157.1:0-14234 GCA_045578945.1 Clostridia bacterium
ATATTTATTTAATAAAATATTTATATTACTGTTATTTTTAAGTAATTTTGTTAAAGCAAAAAAGCAGACGCATAGAACATGCATGCATCTGCTTTTTGATTACATATTTTATGCTTTCATTTCATTTAATACTTCGCGTAACTTTGTCTGTATAACAGCCGGATTTGCCTTACCTTTTGAAGCGCGCATAATCTGTCCTGTTAAAAATCCGATAGCGCGGTCCTTGCCGGCATGATAGTCAGCTACAGCAGGTGCATTATTAGAAAGAACCTCTTTAATCAGGTCAATAATTGCGCCTTCATCGCTGATTTGCGCAAGCCCCTCTGCTTCTACAATTTCTTTAGCACTTTGAGATTTATCAAACATTTTTGGTAAAACTTGCTTTGCAATTGTACCGCTTATTGTACCACTTTCAATTAATGAAATGAGTTCTGCAAGCGCTTTACCATCAAACGGAATCTCAGTTGCATCTATTACGCGTTCATTAACAATTTTACTGATTTCCCCTAAGAGCCAATTTGAAGCTGTTTTAGGTTTTGCACCGCTTTGTACGGCTTCCTCAAAAATGGTTGAAAGCCCTTTGGATGCGGAGAGTAGGGATGCATCATATTGCGGCAAATCAAATGAAGTCATATATCGGCGCTTCTTGTCCTGCGGTAATTCGGGCAATTCATTTTGCATTTTTTCTATCCACGCTGCATCTATGTGAATCGGCATCAAATCCGGTTCCGGGAAATAACGATAATCCTGCGCTTCCTCTTTCGAGCGCATTAAAAAGCTCATGCCTTTAGCATCATCCCAACGCCTCGTCTCTTGCTCTACTGTTTCTCCTGCCTCTAAAAGAGCAATTTGGCGGTCTCTTTCATAACGAATTGCGCGAACAGCTGCACGGAATGAATTTACATTTTTACATTCTGTGCGAACACCAAAATCCTTTTGTCCAAAGGGACGAACAGAAACGTTGATATCGCAACGCAAAGAGCCTTCTTGCATCTTACAGTCAGACACACCGATTGCTTGCAAAATAGATTTAATGGATTCTAAAAAGAGCATTGCTTCCTCGGGTGAACGCATATCGGGTTCACTGACAATTTCAATCAGCGGAACACCGCCGCGGTTGTAGTCAACCAATGAGAAATTTGCGCCTTCTGCATGCAAAAGCTTTCCTGCATCTTCTTCAATATGAATACGCGTAATGCCAATTTTTTTTGTTTCTTCCTCTGTGTCAATTTCAACATATCCATCATAGCAAAGCGGTAAGTCAAACTGTGATATTTGATACGCTTTAGGTAAATCGGGATAAAAATAGTTTTTTCTGTCCTGCTTGCAAACGGAAGCAATATCACAATGCATAGAAAGGCCAGCTTTAATCGCGAAATCGACAACACGACGATTCAAGACAGGCAACGTCCCGGGCAAACCGATACAAACAGGGCAACAACGCGTATTCGTATCGCCACCAAATTGATTTGCGCAGCTGCAGTATATTTTTGTATTTGTTGCAAGTTCAGCATGCACTTCAAGACCGATTACTGTTTCGTATTTCATGCCCCAGCCCCTCCTATCGGTAAAAATGTATTGCTTTGTTCCAAAGCATATGCGGCATGCAAAACATCACAGTCATGCATTGTGTCGCCAATGAGTTGAATGCCAATCGGCAATCCGTTTGTATCTACACCACACGGCAAGCTGAGCGCCGGTAATCCAGCGATATTGACAGACACCGTGCAAATATCTGCTAAATACATCTGTAGGGGATCCTCAGACTTTTCGCCAAACTTCCATGCAGTACATGGTGATGTCGGTGTCAAAATTGTATCGCAGTTTTCAAATGCGCTTGAAAAATCGCGGCAAATCAGTGTACGTGCCTTCTGTGCCTTCTTATAATAAGCGTCATAGTATCCACTGCTTAGCACAAATGTGCCGAGCATAATGCGGCGCTTTACCTCATCCCCAAAGCCTTCACTTCTCGTTTTTAAAAACAATTCTTCTAAATTATTGCAATTTTCTGCACGGAATCCATAGCGAACACCGTCATATCTTGCAAGATTTGAACTTGCCTCTGCAGAAGAAATCATGTAATAGGTTTCTAATGCATGTGACAGCATCGGGAGAGAAACATCCACAATTTCAGCACCCATTTTTTCGTATGCTTTTGCGGCATTTAAAACTGCTTCTTTGATGGGTGCATCTATTCCGCCCTCTAAATATTCCTGGGGTAAACCTATGCGCATGCCTTTGCAATCTTCATTTAATGCACCCAGAAAATTTGTATTTTCGCAGGAAAGTGATGTAGAGTCTTTATCATCTTTTCCCGCAATAACTTCAAGAACAGTTGCGCAATCGCGTACATCCTTCGTAAGTGGGCCAATCTGATCAAGCGAAGATGCAAATGCAATCAATCCATAACGTGAAACAAGTCCATAGGTTGGTTTCATGCCAACTACGCCACACATAGCTGCAGGCTGACGAATTGAACCGCCTGTGTCAGAGCCAAGTGCAAAAACAGACTCATTTGCTGCGACTGCAGCAGCAGAACCGCCCGAAGAGCCGCCCGGAATACAGTCCGTATTTCTTGGATTTTTTGTTTTCTTAAAATAAGAATTTTCCGTAGAAGAACCCATTGCGAATTCATCCATATTTGCCTTGCCAATGAAAACACAATCCGCCTGACGAAGCTTATCCACTACAGTCGCATCAAATGGCGGCACATAGTTTTGGAGCATTTTGGATGCACACGTCGTCTTAATTCCATCGGTCGAAATATTATCTTTAATTGCCATCGGTATACCCGCAAGAGATGAAAGTGCTTCTCCATTTGCAATCTTTTTATCTACTGCATTTGCCATTTCGAGTGCTGTCTCGCTCGTTACAGTGATAAAACTGTTTACATTCGGTTCAATCTCTTCTATATGCGCTAAATGCGCTTTTGTAAGCTCTGTCGCAGATATTTCACGTTTTTTTATTTTTTCAGACAAGGCATGCGCCGTCATTTTACAAAGTGAATCCATAAGTGCCATCCTTTCTACTCAACCGTTTTTGGAACAACAAAACAGCCCATCTCAGCCTCGGGTGCGTTTTGCAAAATCGCATCAGTTGGCAAGGAGGACTCTACAGTATCATCTCGAAAAACATTATATAGAGATGATGCAAACATCGTCGGATCTGCTGCGTTTGTATCCAGCGCGGACAGCTTGTTTGCAAAGTCAATAATTTGTCCCATTTCTGATTTTAGACGCGTTTTTTCTTCTTCTGTCAATGCAAGCTTTGACAATTTTGCCAAATGTTCAATTTCTTGTATTGTAATCTCCACTTTTCTTCCCTCTTTCTAACGAACTATATATAAAGATTCATTATTTTCATTTAATAACACAGTGCGGCATGAATTGCAAATAGTCAGCAGAAACCAATATGTCGCGTGTACTTTGCGGGAACTTGTCCCAAGCGTTTTTTCCATGTAAATGGCCAAAAACACAATACTCTACGTTAAATTCCGAAAGTATATCTGAAAAACCTACATCAGGTGGATAATGCATCATCACAATGCGTTGCTTTGCTATTTTTTCACCGGCTTTTAAAGATAACGTAAGACGAATCATTTCGCGTTCATAAATTTTTTTATCAGCCTCAGTAAAACCTTGCTCAAATGGAGAGCGCCAGCCGCGACATGCGCATATGGCATATCCGTCCGCCAAAACACTGTTATTATGTAAAAATGTAATTGTATCTAAATGGTTTTCTTCTAAAAAAGTGCTTAATTTAGATGCAGTTGTCCACCAATAATCATGGTTTCCTTTAGATATTATCTTTCTGCCGGGTAAATTTTGAATAAACTGAAAATCAGGCAGTGCTTCTTCCAGGTATGTTGCCCAAGAAACATCACCACCTATTAAAACAGTATCATCTTTAGTGACAATTTTTTTCCAATTTTCCTCTATCCGTGCAACATAGTTTTCCCAGCCTGCACCAAAAACATCCATAGGTTTATTGATACCAAGCGGTAAATGCAAATCGGACATGGCGAAGATAGCCATACAAAAATCTCCCCCGGAATAATATTAGCGTTTTCCGTACATGCTATATATCGGACGCAAAATAAATATAAATGGAGGTTGTACGATGAATAAGCAACAAAACGGAGAAACTTTAAACAATGTAAAATGCGTTGTGGAAAGCTGCTTTTTTAACACTTGCGATGGTAAGTGTACGGCAAATGAAATCGAAGTAAAGCCACGCGGCATTTTCGGCGAAACAGGGACAGACTGTGCAACGTTTGTAGAGCGCGAAGATCGAGGTAGCTGCAAATAGTAGCAAGTTGCCGCCCGAGACACACCTTGGCATCCCGGGCGGCGCATTTTTATAACGAGAGCAATATCTTTACCATGTCACGCATTTCATTTGGTGCACATGTTTCGTTAAATCTCTCAGCTTTATCCTGCAATTTTGAAAGGGAAACAGGAATTGGCATTTGACTTTTCTCATGAATTTTATCAAGCATGATAAAATCATCCTCTTCTGCCGCGTTTCCAATCGCTTGCAAAACGCTTTTCCCAAACTTATACGGGCTTGCTGTGGATGCTAAAATCGTTTTACGCGTATCTCCCGTTTCCGTTACATATTGATCGTAAACATGGAGAGCAACAGCTGTATGCGGGTCTGCAACATACCCGTATTTTTCATTTGTTTTACGTATCATTTCGATTGTTGCGCTGTCATCACAACTGCCTGCCCAAAGTATTTCCTGCATTTTTTGCAACGTTAAATCATCCACATGATACTGTCCTTCATCAGAAAGCAGTTTCATAAATCCAACAATTTTTTCTGAATCTTCTCCCGTAATATCATATAGGAAACGTTCCAAATTGCTGGAAATCAAAATATCCATTGATGGTGAAATCGTAGTTTTAAAGTCACGATTTCGATTATATGTTCCTGTACGGATAAAATCACAGAGTACATCATTTGCATTGGAAGCACAAATCAGTTTCCCAAGCGGTAAGCCGAGTTTTCCAGCATAGTACGCAGCCAAAATATTCCCGAAATTTCCTGTTGGTACAACAATATTTATTTTTTCATGCGGCGTAATTTCACCCTTTTCAATCATTGTTGCCCAGGACGACAGGTAATATACAATCTGCGGTACCAAGCGTCCCCAGTTGATAGAGTTCGCAGAAGATAGTATAATCCCTTTTTCTTTTAAAAATGCATTATATTCTGCATCTGTAAAAATGGATTTTACGCCGTTTTGTGCGTCATCAAAATTTCCTCGTACTGCACAAACACCAACATTTTCACCCTCTTGTGTTACCATTTGCAGACGTTGGATTTGGCTCACGCCGACAAGCGGGAAAAAGACAAGAATGTGCGTTCCGGGAACATCTTTAAACCCTTCTAAAGCCGCCTTTCCCGTGTCACCGCTGGTTGCGACCAATATAGTCACTTTATCATGCACACCGGATTTCCGCATTGCCGTTGTTAAAAAATACGGCAAAATTTGGAGCGCCATGTCTTTGAAAGCACATGTGGGGCCATGCCAGAGTTCTAAAATATGCAGAGAATCATTTAATTTATGAAGCGGTGCAATATCATCAGAACCAAACTTTTCAGCCGTATACGCGTTATCAACGCAATATTCGATTTCTTCATCCGAAAAATCGGTTAAAAATTTCGACAAAATAAGCTTGGCACGTTCTTTATAAGTACGATTTAAAAGTTCCTCCGATACAAACGGGTTTGGAAAACATGAAGGTACATATAAGCCACCGTTTGGTGCAAGACCTTTTACAATCGCCGTTGCGGCAGAAACCGCTTCCCCACCGCGTGTACTCTGATAATTCATAGTTGTTTCCTTTCGATGATTCACTTATGCGTATGCTTTTACCTTTTCGCTCACATTTGCAGGATTGATGCTGATTGTGATTGCCATTTGAATGTCGAATTTCTCACAAAGCGCATTTGCCTTATCTAAAAATTCTTCCATTTCCGCCGCATCACCATCTACAATCTTCAAAAGACTGTCAATGAAAATATAGGAAACATCAAAATTTTGTGCGACAATGCCGCAAAGAAGTCCATAAAAAGCATCATACGTTTTAAGAGCAAATTCTCCAGTGTCAACAAGACGAATTTTATGACTTACATCATAAATATGACGGTTCCCATTGTTTATAAATACAACAGACCCCTTTTCGCTGTTAACTGCCTCATGTACACTGTCAAGTAATGCCTTTGTCTTTCCAGTTCCTTTTTCACCAAGAATAACTTTTACCATGTGGTCTCCACCTTTCGTCTTTTTATTGGCTGCAAAGCGCCTTATTTATGTTATGCCTCGTCTTATAAAAGACGCTGCTGTAACGCATCGCGTTGTTTTATGCATCAGGATTTTTGCTTTCTGTTATTTTTCAAGCACACATACCGCCGTTGCAGAAATCCCTTCCTCCCGGCCTTCAAATCCCATACCTTCTGTCGTGGTAGCCTTCACGCTGACAAAAGATATATCTATATGTAAAATATCGGCAATCGTCTTACGCATTGCATCAATATATGGAGCCATGCGTGGCTTTTGTGCCGTTATAGTCGCATCTATATTATTGATATTATATCCATTTTTTAAAAGAAGATTTCCCACATTATCCAGCAAACATGTACTACGGATATTGTGATATGTCATATCTGATGGCGGGAAATGCTTTCCAATGTCACCAAGTGCAGCAGCACCTAAAAGTGCATCCATAATTGCATGTAGTAAAACGTCTGCATCCGAATGCCCCAAAAGACCTTTGTCGTGCGGGACTTCTATGCCGCCTATATAAAGTTTTCTGTTTTCCACCAATCGGTGTGCATCATATCCGTATCCAATTCGTATCATAATTGTTTGATCCTCTGCGTTAGTACTGTTTCCGCAATTACAAGATCAAGCGGCGTTGTAATTTTCAAATTTTCATAGCTTCCCATTTCGAGTGCGACCAAAACGCCTGCCATTTCGAGTGCGGATGCATCATCGGTAATCTCAGCGCCAGCTTTTTGCAGCGCTTCCTGAAGAAGTGTTCGTTTAAAAACCTGTGGTGTTTGTGCACACCATAACGCATCGCGTCTTAGCGTTTTTTGAATGGTCATATCCTTTGCTACCTTAATGGTATCAACTGCAGGGACAGCCGCAATGGCTGCGCCTGTTTCGAGCGCCTTATATATAGTTTTTGTAATTACATCCTCTTTTATAAGCGCACGCGCCGCATCATGTACTACTACATAATCAGCATCTTGTGCTTCATTCACCCCAATACAAACTGACTCTGCACGCGTTTTTCCGCCACGAACAATCTTATGAATCTTCTTGTATTGATATTTTTTGATGATTTCCTGATATGTAAAGATATCTTGTTCCCCGGCGACAATTATAATCTCATGCACAAGAGGACAAGCTTCAAACGCGTCCAGCGTATAGGCAAGAATCGGCCGCCCGAGTATTTCCAGTAAAACTTTATTTTTTTTTGCGCCCATGCGACTGCCAACACCTGCCGCCGGAATAACGGCAACAATTTTCTGTTCCATAAACTTTTCGTATTCGGTCGAAAAAAGCGACACAAAACTCCTTTTTTACTTGGAAAATGCAGCATTAAATATATTTTCTATTTCTTCTTGTGAAATATTTTTAGCCAAGACAAGTTCACTGACTAAAATTTGTTTTGCGCTTGACAGCATTTTCTTTTCCCCTGTGGATAATCCTTTTTCTCTATCCCTTGTCATCAGCATTTTAACAACACGCGCCACTTCGTATATATTACCCTCTTTAATCTTAACCATATTTTCACGATAGCGCTTATTCCAACTCAAATCGCATTCTGTTTCAATGCTGGAAAACTCCTCCAACACTTTATCGGCCTCAATTGCATCAATTACATTTCGAATACCGATTTTTTCAGCATTGAGCATCGGAATCATAACTTTCATATCTCCCATAGGCATCTTCATAACATAGTATTTACTGGTAACGCCTTGGAATTCCTGTTCCTCAATCGCTTCGATAATCCCTGCACCGTACATGGGGTAGACCACCTTGTCACCGATGCTATACATATATCTTCACGCCTCCTGCCTAGTCTTTCGACTTTGTATGATTATATTATACTACATTTTGGGAGTTTTGTCAAGCAAGATTTGGTATCTGCCAATCAATTGGGCTTTGTACTTGTTCTATTAAAAATGCGTTTGCTTTTTGGAAGTGTCCACAGCCGAAAAATCCGTTATAAGCAGACAATGGACTTGGATGTGCAGCCGTCAGGCACAGGTGATGTGTATTTGTAATGCGTGCTGCTTTTCCGCGTGCATTTGCACCCCACAAAAGGAAAACAATCGGCTTGTCTCTTTCGTTTAATACATCAATCACTGCATCTGTAAATTGTTCCCATCCTTTTTTTTGATGGGAATTTGGCATCCCTTCCCGAACAGTAAGTACCGTGTTTAAAAGAAGAACACCTTGCTTGGCCCAGGGCATCAAAAATCCGTTATCGGGAATAAATCCACCTGTTTCTTCGGCAATTTCCTTAAAAATATTGACTAAAGATGGTGGTGCGTCAATCCCCTCGCGCACAGAAAAGCACATGCCGTGTGCTTGCCCTGCCCCGTGATAAGGATCCTGTCCTAAAATCACAACTTTTACGGCGTGATATGGCGTTTCTTTAAAGGCCGAAAAAATATCGTACATATTCGGATATACAGTGTGTGATGCATATTCTTCTTTTAAAAACCTGCGCAAGTTCGTGTAATATTCCTTTTGAAATTCCTTGCCTATCATTGCATCCCAATCATTACCGATTTTAGGCAAATCCCCCACCTCTTTATTGCATTATAAAAGTTTTAAAATATCAAGTGGCTTTGCGGCAATAAAATCTGCGCCTGCTTTTTCGAGCTCTTCACGTTCGCGAAATCCCCATAAGACGCCAATCGTAAAGAATCCTGCATTTTTTCCGGTTTCCATATCTACACCCGTATCGCCCACGTACAGGCATTCCGAAGGCACAAAGCCGAGTGTTTCGGCAATTTCAAGTGCCGCTGTCGGATCAGGCTTAATCGGCACACCCTCACGCGCCCCAAAGCATACAGAAAATCTTTCTCCAAAAAAGTTTTTAATAATAGGCACAGTCGCTGCGTTCGGCTTATTGGAAAGAACAGCCATATGCATTTTCTTTTCCAAAAGCGCATCTAAAAGCAGCAAAATGCCATCATAATATGTAGTTTTATAGGTCGTATCTGCATTATATAAATCAATATAATACTTATACATTTCATCAAATAATTTTGGTTCCATTGCATCGCGGCCGCGAAGCATGGACTCTACCAAGTTTTTTGCACCCTTCCCTACCATGTACTTATATTCGTTCTTCTCATAGGGTGCAAATCCGTATGCCTTCAGCGTTTCGTTACAATAATATGAGAGCGTTTCAAGTGTATCTAAAAGTGTGCCGTCTAAATCGAAAATAATGCATTTATATTGCATTTTACCCCTCCGTCTCGTATAGTATATTGCCGGCTGTGACAAGTGCTGCCGTTTCTGTTCGTAAGATTCTGCGTCCAAGCGAAACAGCATGAATATTGTTTTTCAAAGCACATAGAATTTCTTCAGGGGCAAAACCGCCCTCAGGCCCAATCATAACCGAAACACACTTCGGGATTTGGCCAGAAAGTATTTGTTTGAGACTGACCTCTCGTTCGCATTCATAAGGAATAATTGCAAGGTCTGCAAGTTTTGCTTCTTCTACTGCCTCTGAAAAAGAAATTGCATTACAAACAGTCGGGACAATGCCGCGTCCCGATTGTTTTGCAGCCTCAAGCGCAATACGTGAAAGGCGCTCTGTCTTTACCTCGCCCTTCGCAACAACACGCATTGTTTCCACGGGGACAATGCGGCAGACACCAACTTCCACACATTTTTGTACAATATAGTCCATCTTGGCGCCTTTAGGGATACCCTGGTACACCGTAATTGCACAATCAGGCTCACACGTGTTTTTTGCAGATTCGAGTATAGATGCAACAACTCGTGTTTTATCCATTTCTTTTATTGTGCATATATAGTCATTTGATGCGCCGTCACAAACAGTAAGTGTATCACCAAGGCGCATACGTAATACACGACTAATATGCGAAACATCTTCGCCTTCTATATATATCGTGCTTCCCTGTATTTGGTTTGGTGACACAAAAAATCTTGACATGCTTATTCCTTCCTGGACAAAATGGCCCACCATTCGCCATCTTGTTCCTTCTCTAAAATCGTAAAACCGTTTTTTTCTAAGGCCGACAACACATCATCCACCCTGTCGTTGATTATGCCCGAGCACAAAAACAAACCATCGGAAGAGAGATATTCATGTACCTTTTCGGATAACGGAATAATAACATCTGCAACAATGTTAGCCACTACTATATCAAATATATCTTCCGTAACGCGGGATTCTAAAACATTATCGCAAAGTACGGTATAGCTTTCTTCAGCAATATCGTTTAGCCGCGCATTTTCCATCGCAATTTTAGGAGCCGCACTATCTATATCCACCGCAAGCGCATGTTACGCGCCTAACAGTAATGATAAAATGGACAAAATACCGCTGCCGCACCCAACATCAAAAACAGTCTGTCCGGGTTTGACGATTTTCTCAAGCATAGAAATACAAAGACGAGTTGTATTATGACTGCCCGTGCCAAAAAGCATACCCGGATTTATTCGTAGTGTTATATCATCCCCCGTAAAGTCTTCCCACGCAGGGACAACTGTAATCCTTTCACCGATTTTAAACGGCTTATAGTATTGTTTCCACTCTAAAAACCAGTCATCTTCCCCGACATTTTCAATCTGGATTGCAAGACTCCCGACTGTAGTATCTTCATGTTTTAAGCGTGCAGTATTTTCCCGCAAAAGAAGGAGTGTGTCGCGACCATTTTCGTCATCCCGAATATACACAGTGACTCTTGTGGGTTCTTTTTTTGCTGCACGAAGATCCTCATCTACATAATCCCAATACTGTGTGTAATTCTCTAAAAAGTTTTCAAAATCACTTTCATCTGCGATTTCGGCACCTTCAATCCCCATAGAAAGCAACATGCCGTAAAGTGGTTCAATGCCTTCAGTTGTTGTAAATATGTTGACTTTCAGCCAATTTTCTCCACTCATAGTGCCTCCAGTTTGCTTCTTAATGTTTCCTCAGGCACAGCACCAATCATTTTATCGATTTCCTTGCCGTTTGCAAAAATTATAAACGTTGGAATACTGATAATGCCAAAGCCGGCTGCCAAAGCACCATCTTTATCCGTATTCACCTTATAAATATCCACACGGCCTGCAAATTCTTCCGCAAGCTTTTCAACAATCGGCAACATCATTTTGCAAGGGCCGCACCAATCAGCATAAAAATCAACCAGTACAGGTTTATTTGCTTTTAATACCTTTTCCTCAAAATTTGCAGCTGTAATAATTTCTGCCATACATATCGCCTTCCCTTCTAATTTAATCTTTTAATATATACATTTTTATTATATACTCTTTTCCATGGATTGTCAATTGAAACCAAATTAATTTTTTTATTGAAAATTTTTGAAAAAAACTTGTAAAAAGCAAAAAAATGTGGTACAATATGCTTTGAAAAATTTGATTGGGAGGTGTAATACATGGATTGGAAGCTGGTATGTACAATTGTACATATAATCGTAACAATCGTTTTGATTGCAACGGTTTTATTACAGACCGGCAAGGATGCAGGTTTGTCAGGCACTATCGCTGGCAGTAGCTCCGATACATTTTTCGGAAAAAATAAGGGCAGAACATTGAACGGAATGTTGGAAAAACTGACTTCTGTTATGTCCGTATTATTCATTGTTTTATCTGTTGTTCTCGCTGTTGTATTTGACTAATTGCGTTTCAGATAAAAACAGTTGGGGCTGTCGCATTAAAGCAGATTTCTGCATATTAATACGGCAGCCTTCTATTTTAAAACAAAATAAAGGAGGCACATCTTGAACAGAACTGAAAAAGTATATGCATTTTTAAAGAAACAAGCTACGGTACCGCTTTTAGCGGATGAACTTGCGGCAATACTTTGCGTTCCTGCTTCGGATCGTGATTCTCTTAATAAAATATTAGACGAACTTGTAAAATCAGGTCGTATCATGCGTCACGCAGGCAGATACAGTGTGGCAGAACCATTCGAAACAGATCGTGTATTGTCCGACATTTTATCTGCACATGGTTTTTCTGTTGCCTTTCCGCCGGCTGTTATGGAGGCTGCACAAAAAATACCTACACATGTCCAAGTGAAAAATGACAGACGCGATTTACGTGCCTTACTCACATTCACAATTGACGGCAAAGATGCGCGTGATTTTGATGATGCAATTTCAATTGAAAAAACAGAAGGCGGTTTTCGCCTCTATGTGCATATTGCAGATGTTTCAGAATACGTCAAAAACAACAGTATAATAGATAAAGAAGCATATTTACGTGGTACAAGCTGCTACTTGCCTGACAGAGTTGCGCCTATGTTGCCGCTTCCTATTTCAAACGGCATTTGCAGCTTATCTCCCAATGTGACGCGCCTTGCTGTTACAACCATGATGGATATTGATGATGAGGGAAATGTAATTGCATTTGATGTATTTGAATCTGTCATTTCCTCTGATTACCGACTTATATATGACGATGTTTCTGCAATGCTTACAAGTGATACATGTCCTGCTTCCTACAGCGATGTATTCCAAGCCTTAAAAACATTATCTGCACTTTCCGAGCGCTTGCATGACAAACGAAAAAAAGCAGGCAGTTTGGATTTCGATATACCTGAACCCGTGCCTGTTTTAGATGAAAATGGTCGTGTGACAGCCATTGAAAATGAGAAAAACGGGATAGCCAATCGAATGATTGAAGATTGTATGGTCCTATGCAATCAAGTAATTGCTGCATTTGTATGCAATATAGAAGCTCCCTTTATTTATCGCATTCATGAAGCACCTGATCGCGAAAAGGCTGACAATCTTTCCCTACAGCTCGGCGCATTAGGAATTCCTTTTTCAGGAAAAATTTCTGCCGCAAAAATCAATGCAATTTTAAATGCGGAAAAAGATACCACGCGTCAGTTTATTGTAAATACAATTTTGCTTCGTTCTATGATGAAAGCAAAATACAGCCATGAAAATCTCGGGCATTTCGGCCTTGCACTTGATCACTACTGCCACTTTACTTCCCCGATACGTCGTTATCCGGATTTAATGTGCCACCGCATTGTGAAATCCATTTTACATGGCAAGAATACGGCGCAATATGCGAAAAAGATACGCTATGCTGCTTTGGATTCTTCTACACGCGAGGAACAGGCAGCAGAAGCGGAACGAGATGCGCTTCGCTATTTCTGTTGCCTTTATATGATGGAGTATATCGGAGAAACATTTGACGCAGTCATATCATCTGTAACGGATTTCGGGTTCTTTGTTTCCCTGCCGTTTCCTGTAGAGGGGCTTGTGCATGTGAAAACGCTGACAGATGACTATTATATATATGATGAAACCACGCTATCCCTTCTCGGAAAGCATACAAAAAAATGTTATCACTTAGGCGACAGTGTGCGTGTACGTCTAGAGAATGTGGACCCTACGCAATTTTATATAGATTTTGTTTTAGATGATGATAGAAATGGAGCATAAAATGGAAAAAATAATTGCACAGAACAAAAAAGCAAGGCATGATTTTTTCGTTGAAGAAACCTTTGAAGCAGGGATTGCCTTATTTGGGACGGAAGTGAAGTCTGTCCGTGGCGGTAAGGTATCCCTAAAGGATAGCTACGCATCCGTTAAGGATAACGAGCTCTTTGTCCATGGCATACATATAAGTCCGTATGAGCAAGGGAACATTTTTAATAAAGACCCTTTAAGAGACAGAAAATTACTCATGCATAAAAATGAAATTCGTCGTTTGCATGCTGCTGTTATGCAGGATGGATATACGCTTGTGCCTTTAGACTTACATTGGAGTGGCTCAAATGTAAAATTATCCCTCGGTCTATGCAAAGGTAAAAAACTGTATGACAAGCGCGAAAGTGCTGCAAAACGTGATGCTGCAAGAAATATGGACCGAATTTTAAAGGAGCGACGGGCATGAAAAAGGCAGTTGTATATTCTGTTTCGCCTGATAGCGAGGCATTTGAAGCCGGTATCGTACCGGGCGATATTATCGAGTCCATAAATGGGCA
>JAZNLF010000158.1:0-4647 GCA_045578945.1 Clostridia bacterium
ATAAAATTTTCTGCAGAAACTGCCCTGTATAGGACGCGGGATTGGCCGCCACTTCCTCAGGCGTACCGCTTGCGACAAGCATGCCGCCGCCGTCGCCGCCCTCAGGGCCCATATCAAGAATATAATCTGCCGTTTTGATAACATCCAGATTGTGCTCAATCACAATGACGGTATTGCCGCCCTCGACAAGCTTTTGCAGCATTTCAATCAGCTTATGGACATCTGCCATGTGAAGCCCCGTAGTCGGCTCATCCAAGATATACACGGTTTTGCCCGTGCTTCTTTTGGCAAGCTCCGTCGCAAGCTTTACGCGCTGTGCCTCGCCGCCCGAAAGTAGCGTGGAAGGCTGGCCGATTTTGATGTAACCGAGCCCCACATCAAAAAGCGTCTGTAATTTACGCTTGATTTTCGGGTGATTTTCAAAGAAGGCGAGGCCTTCCTCCACCGTCATATCCAAAACATCAAAAATATTTTTACCTTTATAGGTAACCTCCAGCGTTTCGCGGCTGTAGCGTTTACCCTTGCAGACTTCGCACGGGACATATACATCAGGCAAAAAGTGCATTTCAATTTTGATAATGCCGTCACCCGTGCATGCCTCGCACCGCCCGCCCTTGACGTTGAAGCTGAAGCGGCTTGCGGTATATCCGCGTGCCTTTGCCTCATTTGCCGATGCAAATACCTCTCGAATATCCGTAAAAAGGCCTGTGTACGTTGCGGGATTGGAACGCGGTGTGCGCCCGATAGGGGACTGGTCAATCGCAATGACCTTATCGACATGCTCTAAGCCTTCGATTTTCTTATGTGCGCCCGCCACGACGTGTGCGCCATTCTTCTCTGCCGCCAACGCCTTATATAAAATTTCATTTACCACCGAGCTTTTGCCGCTGCCCGACACGCCTGTCACACAGACGAAAAGGCCAAGCGGAAATGCTATATCCACATTTTTTAGGTTATTTTGCGTCGCGCCGACGATTTTGATGGCGCGGCCGTCGGGCTCCCTGCGCCTATCGGGCAACGGAATCTGTTTTTTGCCCGAAAGATAAAGGCCCGTTTCGGAATTTATATTTTTCTTAATTTCCTCTACCGTACCCTCTGCCACAACCTCGCCGCCATGGATTCCCGCGCCGGGGCCAATGTCTATAATATGGTCTGCCTCATACATGGTTTCCTCGTCATGCTCGACCACCAAAAGCGTGTTCCCCATATCGCGCAGGTTTTTAAGTGCCGTCAAAAGCTTTTTATTATCCCTTTGATGCAGGCCAATACTCGGCTCATCCAAAATATACAAAACGCCCATAAGGCCTGAGCCGATTTGCGTGGCAAGCCGTATGCGCTGTGCTTCGCCGCCCGAAAGCGTACCCGCCGCACGCGAAAGCGTCAGGTACGAAAGGCCTACGTTTTGCAAAAAGCCGAGCCGTGCACGGATTTCCTTTAAAATTTGCCGCGCTATGGTTTCTTCCTTTTCCGAAAGCGTAAGCGCATCAAAAAACTTGATAATATCTGTGATGGATTGTCCCGTCAGCTCATGGATATTTTTGCCGCCCACGGTCACCGCTAAAATTTCAGGGCGCAGACGCGCACCGTGACATGCGGGACACTCGGTGTCCGACATGTGGCTTTCAATCTCCGCTTTTGCCCACTCGGACGTGGTTTCGCGGTATCTTCTCTCTAAATTCGGGATTACGCCCTCAAAGGTTGTTGTAAATTCGCCGCTTCCGTAGCTGCGCGTATACTGAAAATTGATTTTCTCGTCACCCGTACCATAGAGAACCTTCTCCAAAAACGCAGGCGGCAGCTCTGCCGCAGGCGTATCGGGTGATACACCATAGTGGGCGCATAAGCCTTCAATATACATGCCCGCCATATCACCACCGCCCCAGCCTGAAAGCGCGCCGCCGCGCAAGGGCTTTTCGGGGTGGCGAAGTACCAAGGCAGGGTCTACCTTATGCAAAAATCCGAGACCGCTGCACGCGTTGCACGCGCCGAAGGGACTGTTAAACGAAAAAGAACGGGGACTCAGCTCCTCAATATTGATGCCGCAATCGTGACAGGCATAGTTTTGGCTGAAAACATGTGTTTCGCCGTCCACCACCTGCACTTCGGCCAAACCGCCGCCTAAAGAAAGCGCCGTTTCGAGAGAATCCGCCAGTCTTGCATGCATATCAGGGCGCACAATCAGGCGATCCACTACAATTTCAATGGTATGCTTTATTTTTTTATCCAGACGAAATTCCTCGTCGAGTTCATGCATTTCGCCGTCAACACGCACGCGGACGTAGCCATTTTTGCGTGCCGCCTCAAATACCTTCTGATGCTCGCCCTTTCTCGCACGGATGACGGGCGCTAAAATATAAATGCGCGTCCCTTCCTCCATGGAAAGTACCGCCTCAACCATCTGGTCTACGGTCTGCTTTTTAATCTCTGCACCGCATTTGGGGCAATGCGGCACGCCGATGCGCGCATACAAAAGGCGCAAATAATCGTAAATCTCCGTCACCGTTCCCACGGTGGAACGCGGATTTTTACTTGTGGTTTTCTGGTCGATGGAAATTGCGGGAGAAAGCCCCTCAATGTAGTCTACATCGGGCTTTTCCATCTGCCCCAAAAACTGACGCGCATATGCGGACAGGCTTTCCACATAGCGTCTTTGCCCCTCCGCGTAAATCGTGTCAAACGCAAGGGACGTTTTGCCGCTACCTGAAAGCCCTGTTAAAACCACCATTTTGTCACGCGGTATATCAATATTTATGCCCTTTAAATTATTCGCGCGGGCACCTCGTATTATAATTTTATCCTGCATGAGAACCCTCTCTCTGCTTTTTTAGATTTTTCTATTTATCTATATGATACCGCACCGCTTCCGCAATATGCATGCTCTCGATTTTTTCGCACCCGTCAAGGTCTGCAATCGTGCGCGAAACCTTTATGGTGCGTGTATACGCACGCATACTAAGCTGCATCGCATCAAAGGACGATTTCAGCATCGTAGCAGCGTCCTCAGTCATTTAGCAATGCGTTTCTATTTCCTTGGCGCTAAGCCTTGCATTTTCAAAGCCCACACGCTTGCCTGTGCGCGCTTTTTGCATTTCTCTTGCCTTTATGACGCGCGCTCTGATTGCGGCGGAGCTTTCCGCCTTTTTCTTTTGAATATCGCCGTATGTCACAGCCGCCGCCCTTACCTGCAAATCAATTCTGTCAAGGAGGGGGCCGCTTATTTTATTCATATACTGGTGTACGCTGTGTGCGCTGCAGCGGCACCTATGCGTCGGGTCGCCGTAATAGCCGCAGCGGCACGGATTCATGGCCGCGACCAGCATAAAGCTTGACGGGTATGTATAGCTTGCCGCCGCACGCGTCACCGTCACAACGCCGTCCTCCATCGGTTGGCGAAGCGCTTCCGTGACATCGCGCCGAAATTCGGGCAATTCATCTAAAAACAACACACCGCCGTGCGCAAGAGAAATTTCCCCCGGCTTTACGGATTGACCGCCGCCCACAAGGCCGACCGCCGATGCGCTGTGATGCGGTGTGCGAAACGGGCGTTTTGTTACAAGCGGCGCGCCATCAGGCAGTTGCCCTGCCACGCTGTGCAGCTTTGTGACCTCAAGTGCCTCCGCCGCCGTCATGGGCGGTAAAATAGAAGGCATCCGCTGGGCAAGCATGGTTTTCCCTGCGCCCGGCGCGCCGATAATCAAGCAGTTATGGCCGCCTGCCGCCGCGATTTCAAGCGCACGCTTTACGTTTTCCTGCCCTCTTACGTCGGCAAAATCGGGTGCATCCGAAAGACCTTCTTTTAAGAGTGCATCTACATCTGTTTTTACAGGGGTAAGGCGTGCTTTCCCTGTTAAATGCTCCATCGCTTCATACAGCGTTTTGGCGCCGTACACCTCTATGCCTTCCGCCAAAGCACCTTCCGCAGCATTTTCCGCAGGTACAATCACGCTTTGAAAGCCGTTTGCCGCCGCCCCTAAAACAAGCGGCAAAACGCCTTGCACGGGGCGCAAATCCCCTGCCAAGGAAAGCTCGCCTACAAGTGCACATCTGCCTTCCTTTTCCTTTGCCTGCTCGGTTGCATACAAAATAGCCGCCGCAATCGGCAAATCAAACTGCGGCCCTGCCTTTTTGAGGCTTGCGGGGGCAAGATTTATGGTATACCGCCGCGAGGGAAATTCGTAGCCGCAGTTTTTGATAGCGGCGCGAACGCGCTCCTTCGCTTCTTTTACGGCGGCATCGGGAAGGCCGACAATTTCAAACGCAGGCAGTCCCGCGGAAACATCCGCCTCGACCGCAACCGCGCGCCCTTCCATCCCGTAAAGTCCGACCGTATCTATCTTGATAAACATGTTTTTCCTTCTTTCGCGACGGATTTATTCCTCGTCCTCATCGTCATTTCCCAAAATGTCACCAAGCTCTGCCTCGTATCTTCGGGCCGAAGCCGCCGCCGCAAGGCGCAGAGAACGTATTTCGCTTTTTGTGCGCGCCATCTCGGCCTCTATTTTCTTTGCCGCCGCGCTGCTTTCCGCCAAAAGCACTTCGCCGTCACGCGCCGCCTCGGCACGAATGGCGTCTGCCTCTTTTTGTGCGGCAATCACCGCACGCGAAACGGAATCGCGCTCAGCCTCCAATTTTTCAACATTTCCAAAA
>JAZNLF010000159.1:0-3614 GCA_045578945.1 Clostridia bacterium
GGCTCATCCTTACACATTTCCTCTACACATCGCAGCATAGCGTAGCGTCTTTTATCATTGACAGCGCTTTCTATATCTTCCAAAAGTGCTGCTTTTTCTCTTTCAAAAACTGCTTCACAAAATGCATCCTTTTCCGTTTTCGGATTGCAAAGCATATCCTCGAGCATGTCAAACATATCGCTTGTGGGATTCTCCTTTGTGTAGCAATCTGCTACAGTATCTCCCATAAAGCCGACAATTTGTGTTTCGCCGATTTTTTCAGTAAACGCGGAAAGTCTTGCGCCGTACATATTCTCGAGCGCCGTAAATACCGCTTGTCTATCGTCGTATTTGCTGCTGCCTGCCGACAAAATTTTAGGAATCATCGCAATCTTCGTTGCAGTGTCCTTTGAAAGCGGCATGCGAAAAAATATGCCTTGTATACAATTTTTAAATTTCGCATCTTCAATCATGTAAAGTGTTATGCCTTCGGCAATATTTCTTTTTTGCATAATGATTTGCAAGCCTCCTTTAAGCTATCTTCTTTATTATTGACAAGATTATCCGTAACATACATAAAAAGTAATTCGAGTATATTTCTGATTTCCCTGCCTTTATATCCCATTTTAAGAAGCGTATCTCCACCAATGGCAAGTTCTTTATAATTGCGCGGCATCCCGTCTGCCACTGCTTTTTGATATGTTTTCAGGATTGCCTCGCATTGCATATAATCTGAAAGTGTTTCTGCCGTATTGTATCGAAGTGCGGCAACATCCGTCATAACGGAGTGGCCTTTCTGATATAGCGCAAGCTCGGTTGCAGCAAGGCAAAGCGTGCGCGGTGCCTTGACGTTTTGCAAAGCCGCTGCCGTATTTTTTCCGCATAGGCTTGCCCATTTTGCCGCCATACCGCTTCGTGCAGCAACCTTCGCGCATTTTTCCTCCGAAAGCGGCAACGCCTCGGGCAACACTATCTCCAGCACCTTTTCCATCGCACATAAATGCTGACAATTTGCTGCAGACAGCGTCTTTGAAAGCTCCATATATATTCGTTCACGGCTGACTTTGCCGAGAAGATGTGCCATACCGTCTGCCACAAGTTTTGTTTCTGCATCAATTGTAAAATCAAGCTGCGCCGCAAAGCGATAGCAACGCAAAATCCGAAGGGCATCCTCGGAAAACCGCGTCCTCGCATCGCCGACTGTACGAATCACGCGCCTTTCAAGGTCTGCCTGCCCGCCATATATATCCAAAAGTCCTTTTTTCGGATGATACGCCATTGCATTGATTGTAAAGTCGCGACGCGACAAATCCCCTTCTATGGTGGGCAAAAACTGTACGGCATCCGGTCGCCGTGCGTCCAGATATGCACCATCCTTACGAAACGTAGTCACCTCTGCGGTCATGTCCTCTAAAACGACCGTCACCGTACCATGCTTTATGCCTGTCGGTACAGTCTGTAAGAATAATGCCATAACATCCTGCGGCAATGCATTGGTCGCAACGTCAAAATCCGATGGTGCTCTTTTAATAAGCGCATCGCGCACGCCGCCGCCGACAACGTATGCCTCGTATCCCGCCCCTTCCAGCACATCGCAAATTGTAAGGATATGCGGTGGCAGTTCTATCTTACACATGTGCGTTGTCCTTGGCGTGTTCCATAATAAATTCGCAGAGCCTTTGCGTTGCATCGCCTGAGGAAATAAAGCGAATCCCTTCACGCAGATTATCGCGCCGCCACTGATTCTTCAAAAATTGATACACTGCCTCATCCAAAGGGCAAGTGTCACTTACTGACATTGCAAGCCCGTTATTGACAAGGAATTCTCTGTTTCTGTCCTCATGACCGGGTATCGGGTTCATCAAAATTACAGGTACGCCCTTCGCTAAAGATTCCGAAAGCGTCAGTCCGCCGGGCTTTGTAATCATAAAGTCCGCCGCATCCATCATTACATCCACATTATTGATAAAGCCATAGGTATAAATCGCATGACGATGTTCCTTCTGGTCAATATTTCGCTTTGCACGCGTATTATTGCCGCAAACACATAAAATTTGAAAGTCCATATCAATATTGTCAATCTTCTGCACATCTTTCGCCATATTGCCGTATCCCATACTGCCCATCATAACCAAAATGGTGGTTTTATCGGCAATCCCCAAAGCCTCGCGCGCTTTTTCCTTTGGAACACTCTTTGAAAATTTTGCTCGAATCGGTATGCCGTAAGGCAAAATTTTCGAAGCGGGAATTCCTTTCCTTGCGCATTGGTAGCTGAGAAGCTCCGTGGCTGTCACATAGTAATCTAAATCTGTATTTTCCCAATACGGATGCACGGTAAAATCTGTCACAATGCCAATTGTTAATACATTCGGAATGTGCGGCGCCAGATACGTAAGATGTATCGCAGGATACACGTGCGTCGAAATAATCACATTCGGCTTGTAGCTTTCAATGTATTTGAGTAATTTTTGCCCAACTATACTGTGTGTGAGGCGGCTTATGGAGGTAGGCGTGTTCCTGTGTTCGTTTTTTTCCGCATGGCGATATATCTTCCCGTACATGTGCGGTGCATAGTGTGTACTTGTTAAATAGCCTTTTTCCACCGAATCACTCAGAAACTGGTTTGTATATTTGTAAACATCCAAAACTGTACTGTATACGTTTTGCGTATCTAAGTATTCGGAAATTGCCTTGGCAGTCTGATTATGTCCCTGCCCTGCCGAAACGGTTAATATTAAAACCTTCATAATAGCGACTTCCTTTCTGTTTGTCACCAAAAATCACACTTTGCATACTATGGTATTGAAACAGCTCGAGGCTGTTAAAACATTTATATTTTAAGGAGGACATAAAGTATGAATTTATTTGGTGGTTCCAATGGTTGTGGGAATAACTCTTGCATTTGGATTATCTTGATTCTGATTTTCGTTTTCTACTGCGGTTGCGGTAACAATACCTGCGGCACAAGCACAAACAACTGCTGTAATCCCTGCTGCGACTAATTTGTAAAGCCAATTATTTGCAGAAAGGAGATTAAATTATGCAAAACAACTGCTATTCAAACAGCCAGAATAATTGTTGCGAGTGGATTATCTGGATTATACTCATTTTCATTATTTTAAACTGCTGCTGCAATTAAAAAACCGAGTGCACCGTCTTATCGTTTAACCGATAGGACGGTTTTCTCTTTCCTCTAAAAACAGCTTTAATTTGGATAAAGCAATTGCCCTGTGACTGATTTTGTCCTTTACGGCACCATCCAGTTCCGCAAATGTTCTTCCTTCTTCCTGCACCAGGAAAACAGGGTCATAGCCAAAACCGTTTGCGCCGCGCGCCGCACGCGTTATAATGCCGCGACAGCGGCCCACAAACACATGTTCCTCGCCCGAAGGCGTCACCAGCGCGACGGCACAGACAAACGCTGCACCGCGTCGTTCTTCTTCTGTATTCTCGAGCGCCTTTAAAAGTTTTTCCACGCGCTCTGCATCTGTAGCCGAAGCGCCTGCGTACCGCGCCGAATAAATGCCGGGTGCACCATCTAAAGCATCCACACAAAGCCCCGAGTCGTCTGCCACCGCCACCATGCCGCTTTTTTTGCAGACTGCCCGCGCTTTTATAAGCGCATTTTCTTCAAA
>JAZNLF010000160.1:0-9614 GCA_045578945.1 Clostridia bacterium
CATCTATGCCTACGCCGAAGGGAAACTGCCGATTTTATTTCATGCGGGTGACACGAAAAGCGACCTGTCGAGTCCTGCACGGCTTCGCCATGTGCACGATAAATTCCCGCGCCTTACCATGATAGCCGCGCATCTTGGCGGCTACAGCGTTTGGGATGATGCGGAAAAATATCTTGTCGGCACAGATGTTTACTTAGACACCTCAAGCGTTTTGCAAAGTATAGACCCCGCGCAGGCCGTTCGTATTATCAGAAACCACGGCATTGAAAAATGCGTGTTCGGCACGGATTTTCCGATGCACAACCAAAAATATACCATTGAAAGATTTTTGGAGCTTGGTTTCTCCGAGGCCGAAAACCGAAAAATTTTCCACGAAAACGCGCATCGCCTTTTGGGTATAAAGGAGTAAGGATATGTGGCAATTATTTGTTTCTTTCTTTAAAATCGGGCTTTTTATGTTTGGCGGCGGCTATGCCATGCTGCCGATTATCGAGCGTGAGATTTGCGATAAGCGCGGCTGGTGTACGTCGGAAGAGATTTTGGATTGCTACGCCATTGCGCAATGCACACCGGGCGTTATTGCGGTGAACGTCGCCACATTTGTCGGCTACAAGCTCCGCCGCGTTTTGGGCGGCATTTTTGCAACGGCCGCCGTTATTCTGCCTTCTCTTATCATCATTACGATAATTGCTGCTTTTATCCAAAACTTTGCGTCTTTGCCTCTGGTGCAGCATGCACTCGCGGGCATCCGCATTGCCGTTGCAGCCTTGGTGGTGGGTACGCTTTATAAAATGCTTCGCAAAAATGTAAAGGGAATTTTTGGCACAGTCATCTTTCTCACCGCATTATTTATATCGGTTCTTGTGGATATTTCACCGATTTTCATTGTCCTTGCGGCAATTGCCGTTGGTCTATTATATGGCGCTTTTAGGAAAGGAGATGCAAAATGATATACTGGCAGCTTTTTACCTCCTTTTTTAAAACAGGCCTTTTTGCGATTGGCGGCGGCCTTGCCACATTGCCGTTTCTGGCGGAAATTTCCGACAAATACGGCTGGTTTACGAAGGAAATGCTTTCGGATATGCTGGCGGTCTCCGAGTCCACGCCCGGCCCTATTGGCGTAAATATGGCAACGTATGCAGGGTATATTACTGCAGGGCTTGGGGGTGCGATTGTGGCGACGATATCCTTGGTATTGCCCTCGCTCCTCATTATTTTACTGATTGCCTCGTTTATGTCCCGCTTTAGTGAAAATCGCCTTGTGCAAAATGCATTTTCGGGGATTCGCCCCGCTGTTGTGGCGATTGTCGCACTGGCCGTTTGGGAAGTGCTGGCCGTTTCCATCTTTGATATCCCGCGTTTTTTGGAAACAGGACAGTTCCTTTCAGTCCTGAGGCCCACTGCCCTTGTTCTTTTTGCGGGCTTTTTCATTGTAAACCATGTGTTTAAAAAGGTGCATCCCATTCTTTTGATTGCGGCGGGGGCAATCTTAGGCATTCTTTTGAAACTGTAATCTTTTGGCGCGCTTGCCTCGGCGCGCCTTTTTTAAATTGTAAATTAATTTTGAACAACTGAAAAAAGCATACACATTTTGAAAAAAATGTGGTACAATGAAAAAAATAGGAGGTGGTTTTACAATGCTTCATAAAATACTGGTTGTAGATGATGATGCGAACATATGCGAGCTTGTGCGACTGTATCTTACAAAGGAAGGCTATGACATCACTACGGCGTGTGACGGGTTTGAGGCCGTCGAGCTTTTTTCCAAAGTGCACCCTTCCTTGGTAATACTGGATTTGATGCTTCCCGGCCAGGATGGTATGGCGGTCTGCCGCGAAATCCGAAAAAAAGGCGACACACCCATTATTATGCTGACTGCAAAGGGCGAAACCTTTGATAAAATATTAGGCTTTGAGATGGGCGCGGATGACTACGTTGTAAAGCCGTTTGAGCCGAAGGAGCTGGTCGCACGCGTCAAGGCCGTACTGCGGCGCGGCGGCGCGGTGCAGGAAAATGATAAGCAGCGCGTGTCATACAATGGCTTTTCGATAAGCCTTGTCACCTATGAGCTTTGTCTGGACGGCAAAAATATTGAAGTGCCGCCGAAGGAGCTGGAGCTTTTATACCATCTGGCATCACACCCCAACCGCGTATATACGCGCGAGCAGCTTTTGGAAGAGGTTTGGGGCTTTGATTATTTCGGGGATTCCAGAACGGTCGATGTGCATGTAAAGCGCCTTCGCGAAAAGCTGGAGGGACACGAAAACGGCTGGCAGCTGAAAACCGTTTGGGGCGTCGGCTATAAATTTGAGGTGAAATAACGTGCGGAAAACGATTTTCAGCCAAATTCTCACAGCGCAGTTTACGATTGTAACACTTTGCGTTTTAACCCTTTCCACTCTCCTTTTTGCGTTTGTGGGGCAGTATATTGTAGATGAAAGGGAACAGCTTTTAAAAGAGGAAGTCGCGCATGTAAATGAAATTACTGTGTTTTATCAGGAACACCGCGGCACAAATATGGCATCCCTTTATACGATGACGCTGCGTGACGTTGCACGTCGCACAGGCGGTGTTGTCTTTGTTGCAGACCGTGACGGCAAGATTCTCGCCTCTTCCCCGAATGTTACGGAGCACCTTGAAAGTGATTTACCAAAGGAACAGGCTGCGCGTCTTTTTTCAGGCGATAAGCGGATTTTAGGGAATTTAAGCGGATTTTTCCCGAAAACATATCTGATGGTTTCCTCCCCTATCTCCTACCGCGGCGCGACGCCGGCTGTCGGTTGCATTGCCGTTCCCATGCCGGAAATCACGCGATACCGCGCTGATATTTTCCGCACAGTTTTGATATCTACACTCTTTACGGCAATGGTTTCTTTCCTTTTGGCATACTTTCTCTCCCGCCGTATTTCCAGCCCCCTAAAGCGCATCAGCGTAGCCGCCAAGAGCATTGCAAAAGGGAATTTTGATGTAGAAGTGCCCGTTTCGGGCAATACAGAGATTGCCGAGCTTAGCGAAACCTTCAACCAAATGACCTTTTCCTTAAAAAAGCTTGAGGATATGCGTGACGGCTTTATTTCAGGCGTATCGCATGAGCTTCGCACGCCGATGACAACGATTTCGGGCTTTGTGGAAGGCATTTTAGACGGCACCATTCCAAAGGAAAAGCAAAATGAATACCTCGCCATTGTTTTAAGTGAAGCCAAGCGCCTTGCAAGACTTGTCAATGAGCTTTTACTGGTTGCACGGATGGAAAGCGGCCTCGCGCTTAAAAAGAGCGTATTTGACATCAACGAGCTTTGCCGCATTGCACTCCTTCGGTTTGAACAAAGCTACGCCGAGAAGGACATTCACGCGGAATTTGATTTTGCAAGTGACGTATGCCTTGTCACAGCGGACAAGGATGCGATTGACAGAGTTTTAATCAACCTTTTTGATAACGCGGCAAAATTTAATATAGAAGGGGGCTATGTACGCGTCAAAGTCAGCGAAGCGGATGCACACGTATCCGTTTCCGTTGAGAATTCGGGCGCAGGGCTTTCCCCCGACGAAATCAAAATGATTTGGGATAAATTTTATAAAACAGATAAGTCAAGAAGCCTTGACAAAACGGGTGTGGGGCTTGGCCTTTACCTTGTTAAAAACATTATTGCCGCCCATGGCGAGAAAATTTATGTCGAGAGCGTACCCGACCAATTTACACGTTTTACATTTACGCTGAAGAAAAAATAAAATATTTATTTTCCATTCACACTTTGCTAACATTTATAGTATATGATAAAGATAATCTTAAGGAAAGGAAGAAAAAATATGCGAGAATTTAATGAATTTCAATGGCATAGCGCAGAATCCCCCACCACGGATACACCTGCACCCGAGATGCCGCAAAAGAAGAATCGCACATGGCTTGCAGCATGTGTCGGCGGTATTGTAGGCGCGCTTATCGTATCCATTATCTCCCCTGCCGTTTCAGGCCTTTTTGGCGGCGGTGGCGGCACTTTTTCATTTGGCAGTATGCCCACGGAAACCCCGTCCATACAGCAAGTGACATACAACCCCGAAAATCGTGTGGAGCTTTCCACGGTAGATATCGGCAAGCTTGTCGGCCCTGTTGCAGTCGGGATTACCACCGTTATCGAAACACAAATTCCTTCTATATTCGGCGGACGAAACACGTATGAAACCAGCGGCAGCGGCAGCGGCATTATTATTTCTTCGGATGGCTACATCATCACGAATAACCATGTTATAAACGGCGCGAAAAAGGTTTCCGTCACTTTAAATAACAGTAAGGATTATGACGCAAAGGTTATCGGCGCAGATGCAAAAACAGACCTTGCCGTTTTAAAGATTAACGCCAAAGACCTTCCTACTGCCGTCTTGGGTAATTCCGATATTCTGGAAGCAGGCGAGCGCGTTGTCGCCATCGGCAACCCCTTAGGGCAGGAGCTTGCAGGTACCTTAACGCAAGGCATTGTCAGCGCAGTAAATCGTACGCTGACCGTCGATGACGTCAGCTACACGCTGATTCAAACCGATGCCGCCATAAATCCCGGCAACTCGGGCGGTGCACTTGTGAATCGGTTTGGCGAGGTTATTGGCATTAACACCGTAAAGGTAAGCTCGGCAGACGTTGAAGGTCTTGGCTTCTCCATCCCCATAAACAGCGCAAAACCGATTGTGGAAGACCTTATCAACTACGGCTATGTAAAGGGGCGCCCGCGCATCGGTCTTTATGCGGAGTATCTAACGCCCGAGGAAGCGGCATACTATAATATCCCCTCTGCAGGTTTGTTTATTTCCGAGGTCGTGGCAGATAGCGGCGCCGCCAAGGCAGGCATCCGAAAGGGTGACGTTGTTTTAAAATGCAACGCCAAAGAGGTAAAATCCGTGGACGAACTCAATGCGATTCGCGATACCTTCAAAGCAGGGGACACCATCACGCTTACCATCAACCGCGACGGAAATGTAATGGATATCCGCGTAACGCTGACGGAAGAAACCCCCTCCTTTAACCAGTAAAATTGATTTGTGAAAAAAAGGATAAACAAAGAAAGAGCTGTAAAAAATACAGCTCTTTCTTTAATGGGGATAGGAAAAAATGATTCAGAACGGACAAACAGAGCCAAAGCGCAAGCTTTGGGAAACCCGAAGGCGTACAAGAGGTACGCCGAGAGGCGAAGTTTGTTCGTAGCAACGCGGTCTGGACTTTTTTTACATCCCCTTGTCTATCGAACGGATTTCCACAAGGGCACATCCTCCGCATACACATCTTCTCCATCTATATAAAGACGCATACCGCGAAGGCGCTCGCAATCTGCAAAGAAGTTTGACGCCCCTATTTTTGCAGAGGCTGCAATTGTAACATACCGAATGCCATCCTTCTCTTCGATTTTGGTTTCTTCGCCCGGCTGCACCAAAAACCCCTCCGTACCGCTATGGCGCAGCTTTTCCGTCAACACGCGGTGTAAAAGCTCTGCCTCCGCCGCATCGCGGAATGTACTGAGATTGTCCGACAAAACAAAGACTGCATTTTTAGCGGACGGATTTTCACACATCGACATAATTTTTCCCCACTGCGATGCATCCTTCTGCCGTATGCCGCCGCCGGACGCGTCTATGGATAAAATCGCCGTATCCCCTTCTCTTATTTCAGAAAAGCCTTTTTTCGCTCCCATGCGATATACAATGCCCTTCTCTTCTTTTTCCAGTTGTTCAATTTTATTTTTTGTCAGATTATTAAGCAAATTCACCTGCTTTGGCGCACTCGGCAAAAACAAAATCGTAGTCCCATCCTGCGGTTTTTTCGACGCAAAGGTTTGCGGCGCTTTTAAAACGTCAATTTCCAAAGAGCCGCTGACATCGCCGCACGTTGCCGTCACCGTACACTTTCCGCTGTGGGAAGGATAAAAGATGTTCCCTTGAAACGTGCCGTCCTCTGACGTATATACAATTTCACGATCTGCAATATAAACGGGATTGTGGTATTCGTCATACGCACCTAAATACAAATGCGCCATTCCGCCCTCTGTCACAGTTTTTCCCACCATATTGACTTCCAACACGGAAAATGTGCCGACCTCACCTGTATAACGCACGCCAAGACTTGTTGCCACTTTGCGCGGCTTACCTTCGCTCAGCATATTCACAACGCCAAGGGTATTCGTCTCCCCTTCGCGCACGACCATCGTACTGCTGCCGCCGCCGTCAAAATTTATCGCATCATATGCGCCGAGCGAAATCATATAATCCGCAAGCTCCGTCTGTGTCATGCCCGATGTCGCCGTTTGCCGCCCGTCCACAGTCACTAAAAACAGCTTTTTACCGCTTCTGTCAATGCCTGCTGCCGTGCGCGGATGGCTGCCCGTTACATTGTTTGTAAAAGTAGCGCGTGCCCCATCCTTTACAAGCACCGTGCCGCCGCCTATCGCCGTTTTGATTTTGCCGAAATCAGGTGTGAGCGTATAGGAAAGCTCCACTTTGTCCCCCACTTTGAAGTTATCCACCAAATATGTGCTCGTTTTTGTAGATGTTGCAAGCACATATCCGTTCTCGGGTACCGCCACACCATCCATATCGCGGCGAATTTCACGCACCACATTGTCTTCCACCACAAGCTCAGACACGCCATCGTGACTGCCCGGCGTCACGTTGCCCCAATCCTTGGTGTATAAAACCATGGATTCCATGGAATGATGTTTATTGATATGAATAATCTCCGCTTTATAGCCCATAGGACATGTTACAATAAGCTGCATGTCGACGTATCCCGTAAAAACAAAGCCGTTTTCGTCTTCCAAAAGCGCCGCCAGTCCCGTGTCATGGGACGGAGATGAAATCACCCTTCCATCCTCCACCGTAAATCCGAGGGGCGAGCCTGTCCAATTGAAAAAATCGCCGTTTACCGCCGCAATTACACCCTCGTCCTTTGCCATATCTTCTACTGTCTGAAACGTGCTGACTCCATTTTTCGAAAACATTGTCACAAGGTCTAAATTCTCATTTTCGAGATTGATTTCGAGTACGTGCGTCCGTTGCCACCCTTTTTCATTAAAACGTGCCGTATACGAATGTTGTACCCCTTCCGTGACCTTTTTTATTTTCGTTTCTTCCCATATTGTATCCGCCAAAGCAGATGTAAATAAACAGCCGATTGCCAAAATACCTGCTGTAATTTTCCGCAAATGCATGTAAATCCCTACTTTCTTCCTGTAGTTTCAGTCTTTATATTCAGTATAACATACTTCGGGACAATATAAAAGATATTTATGCGAAAATCATAAAAAAATACATGCTTTCGTAAAAAAATAATAGGTGATAAATATTTTTTGTAAACCTATAATTTTATTATAAAACTGTGCTTTTGAGTTTTCCACATGTTTCCCCCAAAACCGCCCAAAAGCATGTGGAAAGTGTGGATAACTTATTGGATAACTTGATAAATTGACTCTTTTTATGTGGAAAACTTTTCTCTCCTCTTCTTTAACATTTTTACGCAAAACTAAATTTGGTTTACATAATATTTTGATTTTCTTTTTCTTCGACGAATTCTGCGCAAAGTAGTGTTTTTATGCAAAAGGATTTAAAAAATCCTTCGCGAATAATACCTGTATATGGAAATATTAGCAAATATTGGAGGAGATATGTATGGAAGTTATATGCAAACGAAAAGGACGTACACTCATCGCTACGCTCTCTGGCGAACTCGATCAGCATAATGCCGTTTATGTCCGTGAGGAAATGGACAAGCAGCTCGGTACAGCAGGCATACGCAATCTGATTTTTGATTTGTCGCGCCTGTCGTTTATGGACAGTTCAGGGCTCGGCATTATCATCGGCCGCTATAAAGCCGTTTCGGCACTCGGCGGTCAAACGCGCATTGCCTCTCCTTCCGAGGAAGCAAAACGCCTCATTGGTTTATCGGGCATTCATAAAATTATTTCCGTCTTCGACAGTGTGAATACTGCTTTGGAAGACCTTTAGAAAGGAGAAGGATAAAATGGAAAACCATGTCACACTTTTCATAGACGCACATTCCGTAAATGAAGGCTTTGCGCGCGCTGCCGCGGCCGCCTTTTCCGCACAGCTTGACCCGACGATGGAAGAGCTTGCCGATATTAAAACGGCCGTGAGCGAAGCGGTCACAAATGCAATCATTCATGGATATGACGGGGCGGACGGCACCGTCACACTTTCCATGCATACAAAGGAAAACACGCTCACCTTCACCATTTCCGATAGGGGGCGCGGCATTGCAGATGTCGAAAAGGCGATGCAGCCTTTATATACCTCAAAGCCCCAGCTTGACCGAAGCGGCATGGGCTTTACCGTCATGGAAAGCTTTATGGACACCCTTGATGTAGCCTCACGCCCGGGCGCAGGGACTACTGTAATTCTGACAAAAAAAATCCATGGATAAGCATACATATACATTAATTCAAAATGCGCAAAATGGCGATAGGGATGCCCTGGAAGTCTTAACGCGCGAAAACACGCCGCTGATTCACAGCGTTACCACGCGCTTTTCGGGACGCGGTACAGAAGCGGAGGACCTTTTTCAAATTGGTGCCATCGGCTTTATTAAAGCCGTGCGGGGCTTTGATTTGGAACGCGGGCTTGCACTTTCCACATATGCCGTACCTATGATTATGGGCGAGGTGCGGCGGCATCTTAGGGACAACGGGATTATAAAGGTCAGCCGCAGCGTACGCGAGACGGCGCAGCGTGCCGCTGCCGCCATGCAGGTTTTAACCGCAAAAACAGGTGGCGAGGTCAGCATTGGCGCGCTCTCGGACTATATGGGTGTGCCGCGCGAAGAGCTTGCCGCCGCCTTTTCGGCAACACGCGCGCCCGATTCTTTGCATCGCCCCTTGGGCGAAGGGGAAAACCTTTTGATGGATGTCGTCCCGTCGGACGAGGATATTGCCGAGAAAGCGGCCGACCATGTTGCGCTCGCCTTCTTCCTGGAAACAGGAGATGTTATGGAAAGAAAAGTCCTCCTCTTTCGCTACTGGCGCGATAAAACACAAATGGAAACGGCGCGTGCCTTAGGGCTTAGTCAGGTGCAGGTCTCGCGCATTGAAAAGCGTGCGCTCGCGCGCCTTCGCCGCATGCTTTCTCCCACAGAATAAGAGAGACTTTTTCAAATTGGCCAAATTTGAATGCGATTTATTGGTGACATTTCACATTGACAATTAGCCTTCTATGTGCTACACTTACATGATGTAGTGTTTTAAAACCACGTGGAAGGAGAAGAAAAAATGAAACTCAAAAAATTTGCAGCATGGCTTTTGGTCTGTGCAAGCCTTGCACCGCTTTCTGCTATTGCAGCACCGCTTACTGTTACCAAAGAGGCGTTAAACTGTACCATTACAGGTGCAGACACCGCAGAACCCGGCTCAAAATACACGTATACCATCACACCTGCACCTGCACATATTCTGGCAGGCACACATATTGAAGTGGAAGGCATGCCTAAAAACCTTAACAACAATGAGGGCTTTTCTACCACATCCACCTATCTGCCTGAAGCTGCCCCTGCAAAAACACCTGATATCCCAAAATACGACAATAAAAAAGCAACTGAAACTACAATTGTAAAGGAATACAAATATAAA
>JAZNLF010000161.1:0-6173 GCA_045578945.1 Clostridia bacterium
CAAAAGAAGGGATGCGGAAAGCACAATGACATAGATACCGAGATACACCATTACGCTTCTTACTGTTGTGTCTGGCATCGCCTTGCCGTCAAGATGAATGCTGCTGACTGCCTTTGGATGCATCACCCTTCGCATTTCGCGCGTAATCCCCTTCCACAAAACTGTGGCACGCACAATTTTAAAGCCGCCGCCTGTAGAGCCTGCACATGCCCCCAAAAACATCAATAGGAGAAGAATCATTTTCGGGAACGCCGGCCAAAGCGTGAAGTTTACTGTGGAATAGCCCGTTGTAGTAATAATGGAGGATACCTGGAAGAACGAATCTCTCACGGCGCGCAAAAAGGAACCCGTCTGGGGGAATATGGAAAGGGCAATCCCAAATGTAGACAATAAAACAATTGCAAGATACACCTTAAGCTCACTGTTTTTGCGAATGCCTGTAAATTGGCGAATTAACAAAAGGTAATATATGTTAAAGTTTACACCGAAAAGTATCATAAAGATGCCGATTACATAGTCAATATATGCACTGTTGTAATACGCGATGCTGCTGTTTTTAACCCCGAAGCCGCCTGTGCCCGCCGTGCCAAAGGCATGCAATATACTGTCAAAAAGCGGCATTTTTCCAAGCGTCAGGAGGATAATCTCCAAAATCGTCATGACAATATAGATGCTGTACAGAATTTTTGCAGTGGTTTTCCCCTTCGGTACCAGCTTTTCCACAACAGGCCCCGGTACTTCCGCGCGCATCAAATGGATGGAAGAATTGTCTGAAAGCGGCAAAATTGCCATTACAAATACCAGCACACCCATACCGCCCACCCAGTGGGTAAAGCTGCGCCAAAAGAGCATTCCGTGCGTCAAACCTTCTACATTTTTTAATATAGAAGAACCTGTGGTTGTAAATCCCGATACTGTTTCAAAAAAGCAGTCGATATAAGACGGAATTTCTCCGCTTATGTAAAATGGAAGTGCGCCGATTAAAGACCATAAAATCCATACGAGGCCAACCAACACAAACCCGTCCCTTGCATATAAATCCGTACGCTTCGGGCGCAGAAAGCACCCAGGCAGGCTGAGAACAGTTAATAACAAGGATGTCGCAAAAAATGCGTTGGCAGCGTTATATTCTCTGTAATAGAGTGATACTGCAATCGAAAGGACAATCAGCGCCGCTTCCACAAGCATCATTTTGCTGAGTATATGGAAAATCATTCTTTTATTCATGTTGTCACCTCTTTTAGTCTGTGAAGATTTCTCGCAAATCCTGCAAACGCTGATTTGCCGTAACAACGATGACGCTATCGCCCATTTCGATGCACGAGTTACCATCCGGCACAATCGGAATGCGATTTCTGACAATCGAGGCGACCAAAACATTCGGACGAAGCGATAAATCACGAAGCGGTACACCGAGATACGATGCATCCTCGCGCACAACAAATTCAAGTGCTTCCACCTGTCCGTCAACCAGACGATACAGCGTTTCTATATTACTGCCCGCGGAATTTTCCATTGCGCGTACAAAGCTGGCAACGTTGTTTGCTGCAACGCGCTTTGGTGAAACGATGCTTTCAAGGCCGAGCTGCTCGCCCATTTCCATATAGGAATCACGATTTACCTTGGCAATCACTTTGGAAACACCGCAATTTTTAGCATAAATAGAAAGAATCATATTTTCTTCGTCGATACCCGTAAGCGCAACGAAGCCATCCACACTTTCAATGCCTTCCTCACGAAGTAGCGTCTGATCCGTGCCATCGCCACAAATTACGGTCGCTTTCGGCAAAAGCTCGCTGATTTCTGCACAACGCGCATAATCACTTTCAATAATCTTAACATTCATACTAAGCTTAATTAAACGGTCTGCAAGATAATACGCGATTTTACCGCCGCCCACAATGATAATGGAGCGCACCTTACCGCGCAGATTGCGAATGGTTTTAAAGAAGTTTTCCACGTCCGCATGTGCGGCAGTAATGTGGATTCTGTCTTTGCTGCGCAAAATAAAATCACCATTCGGGATAAAAATATCCTTGTCGCGCTGCACGGCGCATATCAAAATACGAATTTTATATTTTTTGTAAAGCTCTGCCAAGGACAAGCCGTCCAAAGGGCTCGCATCCGAAAGGACAAATTCTACCAGTTCCACACGCCCGCGTGCAAAAAGCTCAATTTTCGTTGCGGCAGGAAACGTCAGGACACGCGCCATTTCCTGTGCCGTCGAATACTCAGGGTTTATGACCATGCTAAGCCCCAAATCGTCCTTAATATAGCGAAGTTGTTTATAATATTCAGGATCGCGCACGCGTGCAATCGTCGCCTTCGCTCCGATTTTTTTTGCCACAAGGCATGCCAGCATATTAAGTTCATCCGACATAGTACACGCAATTAAAAGGTCTGCATCCCGAACGCCCGCCTCGACCTGCACGTCATAGAGAGCGCCGTTGCCTTCCACGCACATAATATCCTGCATGTTTAAAGTATCATCCAACGCGTCAACATTCTTATCTATAATAACGATATCATGGCCCTCTGCCTGCAAAAGTGCAGACACGGTGCTGCCAATTTTTCCGTCACCGATAATTACAATTTTCATTTCCAATTCCCTTTCTGTGCCGTGGCATCCCTACATATATAAAATATCATTTCCACCATTATATATACATTTTTTAGGAAAGTCAAGACCTGCAACGGAAATAATTTTAAGCAAAAACTATAAAATAAAAATATTTTTCATTTTTGTCTTGCATTTTCTAAAAAAGTGTGCTATACTATTTAAGTCGTAAAAAATGGCCCGTTGGTCAAGCGGCCAAGACACCTCCCTCTCCCGGCGGTAACGGGGGTTCGATTCCCCCACGGGTCACCACATTGCTTTTGTTGTATTGCTCATTATGAATGGGCAATACTCTTATATATCGTCATTCTCATTTGCATATTTTGGGCCTTTAGCTCAGTTGGTTAGAGCAACCGGCTCATAACCGGTCGGTCCGGGGTTCGAGTCCCTGAAGGCCCACCAAGACAGAAAGCCACCCGAGAGGGTGGTTTTTTGTCTTGGTGCTTAAATAAAAGGGACTCGAACCCTGAGAGGGTTTTTGCGTAAAGAAAAATAGTCCTGTGGACTGTTTTTTAGCAAAAAGGTGCGCAGTCCGGTACCGAAACGCGTAAGCGTTTGGGTGGACAAGCAGACAAGACGCGAAGCGGCTGTGTCCCTGAAGGCCCACCATGAAAAAAGCGTACTGAAGATTCAGTACGCTTTTTTCATCGATATAAATCTGACACGATATTTTCCGAATGTCTTGCAGACTCGATATGTGCTAACGCACTCGATATGTTGCCTTGCGGCAACAAGATTTATATCATATCGAGTTTTGTAGGACAGGAGCTTGCTCCTGCCGAAAAAACATATCGATTTTGTGATAACAAAAATATCGAGCAAACGAAGTTTGCATATCACCTAAAATTTATGTCATCCAAACCATTTGCCTCTTCCAAAACAAATAACCACCCGAGAGGTGGTTATTTTGTTGTTTAATTCCCGTTCCATTTTATTTTGCTTCTAAACTGCACGCTTTTTCCTTTCGGGAAGTACGTATTACAAAATGCATGACTATGGTTGCTGCAAGCATCAGACCACAGGATATGTAAATTGCAAAATTATACGATCCCGTCAAATCATAGCACAGATTGGTAATCGGGGAGCCGACTGCAAAGCCTGCCGTATTCACAGATGCAAATATACCGAGCACCTTATGATATGATTTTTGTCCAAACAGGTCGCCTGCAAAAATCGGAATCATAATTGTTTCCAAGGGTAACGCTAAGGATGAAAAAATTCCGTAAACCATTGCCAAAATCATCCCGCTCTTTGTACTTGTCACATTCGCCAGCATCACCATTACCACAATGGACGTTATAAAGCATGTATTAGCGGTCTTTCGAAGTCCAAATTTATCGTATGCCGCGCCTACACCAAATTTAAAGACTGTAAGGGCTAAGGCATGATGCTCATAACATTTGCAACGTAGCTGTCCGAAAGGCCGACGTCACGCAAAAGCGGTGCCGCAACACCTGTAATGCCTTGCAAAATCATACCCGTTACAAAAATAGAAAACAGCGCGCCATAAAAATGCGGCTTTCTGATAATTGCAGCAAACGAACTCCCTTCCCATTCCTCGCCGCGCTTTTTCTTTTTGGCATCTCCCTCTATCTTGTTTGTGGGATTATCTTTAAAAAGAGCAACAACAATCAGACCAACTACAAACAAGATCATTGCAACTAAGCGGTATGCATCCTGATACCCGAATTTATTTGCCTCCTGGTATATAATCGGCGAAACAATCTGCATGGAAAGCGCGGCACCAATGCCGTTGGATGCCAAAACTGCCCCCATAACCGTACCTCTATGTTCCGTAAACCATTTATTGATGACTGCGCCAACCATCGTGGTCGTTGTCCACGAAATCCCAAGTCCTAAAAAGATACCGCCTAAATAAAATACAAATACATTTGTGCCGACGGAATATAAAATACACGAAATAATCAGAGATAAAAAACCTGCCAAAATCAATTTTTTCGCGCCAAAACGAGCCATCAGCGCACCGAAAAACATGTTTACGATGGATGTTGTTATATACCTGCAGCTGTCATTTATGGCAAACGAACTTCTTGAAACGGAAAGTGCCTCCGTAATAGCCGAAAAATAAAGGCTCTTACTTGAACTGCAAAATCCCAGCACCGTAAATACCATTAAAAAGGATACGCCTGCAATCACCCACTTGTAATCTATGCGTGCATGCTTTGTCATTTTTTGTCCCCCTTCCAAAAATATATATTGATTATAGCACCGAAACATGGTATAATCAAATATAAATATATAGATATTCAGTATCTATAAAAATAAATAATAGGGTGATTATATGGAACTTGCAGAAAAATATATATATAAAATTTATCAGGAAAACAGCTTTTCCAAAGCGGCGCGAAAGCTATATATTTCGCAATCTTCCCTGAGTACAACCGTTAAAAAGCACGAGAATAAGCTGGGCTTTTCCATTTTTGACCGTTCAAAGTCCCCCATTGCTCTCACACGCGAAGGAAAAATATATATAACATATCTGGAAGAAGCGATAGAAAATGAAAATACAATGCTAAGTCGCATAAAAGCCATTACAAAGCCAAGCTATGCACAGGTGTCGGTCGGCGGAACATTTTTTATTACAAAGTATCTCCTTCCGAGAGCCTGCAGTACATTCTACCATGCATTTCCTGATGTGGATTTAAAAATAAATATGTGTGAAGCAAGTTCCTACGCAAACCTTTTTCAAAGGCTCGATGCAGGTATTTTGCAGCTTGTTATCGGATATACTTTCGACGAATCAAAATATGATGTTGTACCGCTTGCAGAGGAAAAATATGTCGTTTGTATGCGGCGTGATTTTCCCGGGGCCGCGGATTTGGCACCATATGCACTTTCACGAAGCGACATTTTGTCGGGAAACGATTTCCCCGACAAAAGAATCAGTGACTACAATCTTTTTGGGAATATAAGCTTTTTGCGCATCCATAGCGAAAGTATATTTTGGCAGGATATGGCAAAGTTTTTAGCGCATTGCCCCGCCGCCCCATTTCACATCTATAGCTGCCGAAACATCGAAATACTGTATGATATGATGCTCTGCGGCATGGGTGCGGCTATAACAACCGATTTTATAATTGCCTCACGTCCACAATCGGATGACGTTCTTTATTTTCTGATCGATACACCAAAAAAATCCTGCCAATCCCATATTATTTATAAAAAAGGTACATCGCTTTCAGAAAGTGCAAAAGCGTTTATAACTGCACTTTGTGAAACTGCAAGAAGAAAGGGCGACACGACTGTATCCGCAAAATAATCAAATGCAAAAGAACACACGAGAATAAATTTTACTTTCACAAAAAAAGTGCTTGACATTCCCATTCATTTATGATACACTATACTGGTCTTGGGGGTATAGCTCAGCTGGGAGAGCGCTTGAATGGCATTCAAGAGGTCAGCGGTTCGATCCCGCTTATCTCCACCATTCCCTTTTAGGGATTCTTTTCATATTGTAGGGGTATGATGTAATGGTAACATGCCGGTCTCCAAAACCGTTCTTGAGGGTTCGAGTCCTTCTACCCCTGCCAATATA
>JAZNLF010000162.1:0-2031 GCA_045578945.1 Clostridia bacterium
CCTTGTGCAACACAAAATGAACTTTGCGGAGATGATGCAAAGCTTCTTATCAAGAATAAATGTATTGCAGTTTGTGAAGGCGCTAATATGCCTTCCACACCTGAAGCTATTGAAGTATTCCAGTCAAGCGGCATCTTGTATGCACCCGGTAAAGCTTCCAATGCAGGTGGCGTTGCAACTTCTGCACTTGAGATGAGCCAAAACTCCATGCGCTATAGCTGGACGTTTGATGAAGTGGATGCAAAGCTTCAAGGCATCATGCGTAACATTCAGAAGAATACATATGAAGTTTCCAAGGAATTCGGCAAGGAAGGCGACTATGTGTTCGGTGCAAACGTTGCAGGCTTCTTAAAGGTTGCAGACGCTATGATGGCACAAGGCGTAGTCTGATATAAATTAGGAAGAATTATCTTAGTTCACAAAAATAGGTGCTTAAATTTTAAGCACCTATTTTTTGTGTAATATTTAATTTTGTGCAGCAACGTGTTCGTCAAAGGTTTTTGAAAACGTATGTCCGCCGCTGCCATCAGCAACAAAAAAGAGATACTCCGTCTCTTCGGGATACAATGCGGCAGTAAGGCTTGCCGCGCCGGGAGAGGCAATCGGTGCAGGTGGCAGACCGCTGACTAAATATGTGTTATACGGTGAATTGATTTTTGTATCTGCGATCGATAACACAGGTTTTCGCTCTTTCAAGATATATTGCACGGTCGCACACGATTCAAGGCGCATACCAATTTTAAGGCGATTATGAAATACAGAGGAAACAATGGCGCGTTCATCTGAAATTGCAGCCTCACGCTCTATGATGGATGCAAGCGTGAGCGCCTCATGAAACGACATGGAAAGTGCTTCGGCACGCTTTATATTCTCATCTGTCATCATATTTTCGCAAAATGCATTTATCATGCTGTCTAAAAGTGTGCTTGCATCTGCGCCCTTTGGGAAATCGTAAGTAGCAGGGAAGAGGTACCCTTCACAGTTTCCGTTTTGGGGCAAAAATGAAAAACGCTTATATGCATTTTTGCACGCGTCTTCAAAGGCGGATGCAGTGCAAAGATTTTCTTTTTCAAACAGTGCGCCAATTTCACGGGCTTCATATCCTTCCGGAATGGTAATTCTTACGATTTCTGTAAGCGGCACAATGCGCTTTAATTCCAAAAGAGCTTCTTTATAGCCCATATGTGTTTTGAACGTGTGGATGCCCGCTTTAAGGTGCACCGCATCCTTCCCGATATATTGAAGGAAAAACGGCTTTATCTCTATTACATCATTTTTGTGTAAAATCTCTGCAATTTGCCTTGCATCGCTACCGACAGGAATATAAACGGTAGTCTCTTTTCTCGGCATACCGAAAAAGTCAATCGCTACATATAAAAATGAGAAAAGGATAAATAAAAGTAAAAGATAAACTACAGTTTTTTTCATTCGTATCGTCCCATTTCTGTAAGAAGGATATCCATCGGTATATCGGTAGGGTCTGTCGTGATACTGTCAACAACTTGAAAATCAAATGCAAGACCGACTTTGTATATAGAGCTGTGTTTATGTAAAAATCTGTCGTAATAGCCCTTGCCGTAACCGATTCGGTTTTTCTTTTTATCAAATACAGCACCCGGTACAAAGGCAACGTCAATATCTGTAACAGGCGGCCCTAAAGGCTCCCAGATATGAAATGCGCCTTCCCGAAGTCCATGTTCGTCTAAAAGTGCAGCTTCCATTGTTTCGCCATCCAGTACGCGCGGCAATGCAATTCGCTTGCCCATACGGCGCGAAACGGCGAGAAGTCTTTCGGTGGAAAGTTCACTTCCCGTAGCAAGATATAAGAAAATGGTATCCGCTTTTTGAAATGCAGGAAGGGCACACGCCGCATCACAAATTTCGGCAGAAAGCTTTGGGCTCCCGCATAAGCGCCGCTTTGCTAAAATTTCTTTTCGCAGCTCTTTTTTATTCATAACGCATACCTTTTCGAAGAGAATCACTATCTTTCCCAAGTGCTTCTAAAATTGTATAGCCAAATAAAAGTGCAGC
>JAZNLF010000163.1:0-3735 GCA_045578945.1 Clostridia bacterium
TATGATATTTTAGCAAAAAAAATCAATCATTTCTGATTGATTTTTGTATCTGTAGTTCGAACAGAATCTTTATTGGTGCGGATGAGAGGACTTGAACCCCCACGTCAAAGACACTAGATCCTAAGTCTAGCGCGTCTGCCAATTCCGCCACAGCCGCATATATAATAATGCAGAATGCAAAGTGCATAATGCATTATTATTTATTTAAATTTAAACTTTTATGCTTGCATTCGTACGGCATTAAATTTATTCCGCGTAATTTTTAACGGCTTCAAATTCGTCCGTAACTTCCTTGTCGGGTGCCTTTGTGCAAAGGGAAACCACCACGATTGCCAAAGAAGACAATACGAATGCGGGGAACAATTCGTAAATCTTGAAAAGGCCGCCCAAGGGATTTAATACGAGCTTCCAGATAAACACCATCGCTGCGCCGACAAGCATGCCTGCAATTGCGCCTGCGCGGTTTGTGCGCTTCCAGAAAAGAGAGAAGATCATCAAAGGCCCAAACGTTGCACCAAATCCTGCCCACGCAAACGAAACAATCGTAAAGATAACGCTTTTTTCATTCCATGCAATTATCATACCGATGATAGAAATTGCAATCAGGACGATTCTTGAGCAAAGCATTACCTGCTTATCCGTTGCGTTCTTTTTGAGAATACCCTCATAGATATTCTTTGCAAATGCCGATGCTGCAATCAAAAGATAGGAATCGGACGAACTGATGGTTGCTGCCAAAATACCTGCCATGACAATGCCTGCCAAAAGCGCCGGTAAGAGAGTTTTCGACATTACGATAAACACATTTTCCGCGCCACCCTTTGTAAGGAGGACTGCTTCTGTGGGGAATAATGCGCGACCGATAACACCGATTGCAACCGCAGCTGCAAGAGAAATGAGTACCCAAACTGTTGCAATGCGGCGTGAACGCTTCAATTCTTTTTCATGACGGATTGCCATAAAGCGAAGGAGTACCTGCGGCATACCAAAATAGCCGAGCCCCCAGGAAAGCATAGATATAATCGTCAAAAGGCCATACTTGCCCGATGCGCCAAACAACGGCAAACCATTTGCAACCTTTTGCACGCCATCTGCGCCAACCTCGGGCGTTGCGATAGACGTCAAGGAAAAATAACCGGGAATTGCACGTGCATTTTCAATAACTGCCTCGATGCCACCTGCTGCGGATGTGCCAATCACCAAAATAATAACAAGTGCACAGACCATAACAATTGCCTGCATAAAGTCGGATGCGCTTTCTGCCAAGAAACCACCGATAAGTGTATAGAAAATAACGAAAAGTGCACCTGCAATCATCATGGAATGATAGGAAAAACCAAACAATGTGCTAAAGAGTTTGCCGCAGGTAACAAAGCAGCTGCCTGCGTATACCGTGAAGAATACCAGGATGAATATTGCCGCGATGGACAAAATAACCTTCTTCTTCTCATGAAAACGATTGCTAAAAAATTCAGGTACGGTTATGGCATTTCCTGAAACTGCAGAATAACGGCGAAGGCGTTTTGCCACAACGAGCCAGTTTATGTATGTACCGAGTGCTAAGCCGAGTGCCGTCCATGTTGCATCCGCAAGACCGCACCAGTATGCAACGCCCGGGAGCCCCATCAGGAGCCATCCACTCATATCAGACGCTTCTGCGCTCATAGCCGTAACCCACGGGCCGAGCGAACGACCGCCAAGAAAATAGTTCTCTGTGCTTTGCTGTGCACGGCGAGAAAAATATAAACCAATACCTATAACAACCAGCATGTATCCTACCATGGAAATCAATATCTGTAGTGTGTCCTTATTCATCAAAAAACTCCTTTTAAAATATATATACATATAGTATACATTATTTTTTTGCATTTGTAAAGGAAAATATAGCAAAAAATTTATTTTTATACTTATACAGGCAAAAAAACATGGCACCCAGCAGGATGCCATGTTTTAAAAATCTTATTTCTTATTTTGTAAGACCGTAGATTATGCCGATAACTTTTGCACCCTGTGCTCTTGTGGTTGTGCCCTTCGGAGCCAATGTGCCGTCACCCATACCATTTGTGATGCCTGCTTTTGTCAGAGCTTCAACAGCTTCTGTAGCGTATGCACCGATGGATGCTTTATCTGTGTAGTCGATTGCTTCTGCATCTGCCTTCAGCTCGATTGCTTTTGCTTTGATGCCTGCATATGCGATTGTGAACATCTGGTCACGAACGATTTCTGCATCGGGATCAAGCTTGCCTTCGAAGAGTGCGAGCATGCCGTAGCTATCTGCAATATTGATTTCCTTGAAGGACCAGTGTGCTGCGTCAACAAGTTTTGTATCCTCAGCGCCTTCCTTCACTTCGAGTGCGAGTGCACGAACAACCATTGCTGTGAACTGTGCAACTGTCATTTTTTCTTCGGGTGCGAAGGTTGTTTCTGTCATACCCTTAATGATACCTGCTTTTGCAAGTGTATCGATGTTCTCGATTGCCCATGCGTATTTATCTGCAGGGATATCTGTGAACTTCTCAGCGCCTGTGCCTTCTGTGCCTGCGGGATCGTCTGTGGACGGATCAGCGGGCTTATCTGTCGGATCCTCAGGCTTATCTGCCGGATCAGCAGGCTTATCTGTGGGATCTTCATCAGCAGGCTTATCTGCGGGTTTGGAAGGCTTAGCAAGAGAAGGTGCAGTGTCTCTGCTCGGAGCATTATAATCTGCAGATTCAATCTCGGTTGCTGTTGTTGCGAGTACTTCACTTTCAATTGCAGGCTCTGCAATTTCATCAACCAATGTGTAGGTTGCAAGTGCGAACTTACCTACTGCATCATCCGGAATCGTTACAACGCCATCAACGAGTGTTAATTCTGTTCTTTCTTCGTCTGTTGCAGTTTCCAATAAGTACCATTTTACAGAATCCTTCTTAATGGAAATTTTGGAGTTTCTGTATTCGATTGTCGGAATAACCTTCAATTCGGGTGCTTCTTCGCCAGCCGTGACATCAAAATCATCCACTGTGCCAGCGGGCTTGTAACCATCTTCAACTGCGATGGTGCTTTCTGCAGATGTCTTTGCGGATTCTGGCAAACCATATTTGTTCAGATCTTCATGACGGGCTGCAATCGGCTCAACCGTAACTGCAACATTTTCTGCAACCCAGTCTGTGTCGTCAAGCGTCAAAGTTTTGCCATCTTTTTCGTTTGCATAAGCAGTTTTAACAACTTCGCCGGCTACTTTCCAAGTAATTTTGGAAGCATCTGCCTCTTCGTCTTTTTCGGTAGTTTTGTCACCATCATTGAATTCATAGTTTGCGGTAATTGTTTCGCCAAATGCAACTGTGTCGTCAATTGTAACTTCTGTTTTCAATGTAGGCTTGTTGGGCATTTCCTGTACAGTAATTGCCTTTGTGCTATTCGCAGCAGTATCTAAAGTAGCATCTGTTTTTGTCATTGTAGACATGTAATAAAATGCTGTAATTTTGGAAATCACATCGCCTGTACCGATTGCCTTAAATCTCATAGAGAGAAGGGGTTTTGCTGCTGTAGGTGCAGCAACAGACTCAATGCCTTGAAAAAACTTGTCAGCCGATATAGTATAATCAATTTTGCCTTCTTCTAAATTGATATCCGGATTCATGGCAACTACTTTTGTGTCATAATCAGAATTAATAGTCACGAAAGCTTTCGCCATATCAGCGACCTCACCTGTTACATCATTGCCGTCTTTATCAACCGGCTTTACTGCTGCCG
>JAZNLF010000164.1:0-2417 GCA_045578945.1 Clostridia bacterium
CACATATTCGGCACGGCCGCCACGGATTGGCTGAGGCCTGACGAAAAGTCAGGTTCGTCCCCAATTGCAGTTACAACCCAGCATGTACCTGAACCGATTAAAATATCTCCTGCCGTGGTCGCACCTGCGCCTAATGCCACGGCGTACTGGTCATGCGCGCCCGATACTAAGATTGTTTCGGTGGAAAGCCCAAGCTCTTTTGCTGCCGCCGCTGTCAAATGCCCGATTGCCTCGCCTGAAGCCACAAGCTTTGGCAATTGTTCTTCCCGAATGCCGCAAAAATCCAAAATCTTTGCGTCGTACGCTTTCTTTTGAATGTCGCAAAGCTGGTTGATGCCCGCGTTTGAAAAGTCAACAGCGGGTATCCCCGTCATTTTGAGTGCAACGTAGTCGGGTACGGTTAAAAATAAATCTGTTTTCTCAAAAATTTCAGGTTCGTTATCGCGAAGCCAACGAATCAAAAGGGCAGGTAAGCCTTTCCCGAGATGCCAGCCGCTAAGGCCGTACATCGTCGCATCATCACCGACTTCTTCCAAAAATAACGCACGTTCTTTTTTTGCACGCGCATCGTTCCATACGATGGACGGACGAAGGGGATTGCCTTCCTTATCCGTCGGTACCACGGTACCGCCCTGCGTGGAAAGTGAAATTGCCGCCACATTTTCTCCGACATTGCCTGCCTTACAGACTTCGGAAATAGTTTTTTTAATGGCATCCCACCAATCCTCGGGCGCCTGCTCGCTATATCCGACCTCCGGCGTATGCAAGGGATACCCTTGGTATGCACTCGCACAAAGCTTGCCGCTTTCCGAAAACAAAAGCGTTTTTGTACCCGTTGTGCCGACATCAATGCCTAATATATATTTTTCCATAGCTTTCCTCACTGATTGCAAACCATCAATTCGCCTTCTAAGAATACCTTTTCAACGTTCACGGCGTCGTCAATGATAATCAGATTTGCTTTTTTCCCGACTTCAATGCTACCGACCTTATCGTCAATACCGAGAAGCTTTGCGGGATTTGTACTTGCCATACGAACAGCGTGGCAAAGGCCATAGCCCGTATGTGTCATAAGGTTGCGGCATGCCGCATCCAGCGTTAAATGGCTGCCTGCAAGACGGCCTTCCTCGTCGTAATTGAGGTCAGGCCCATACGCAATGCCTGCCGCTTCATCATTCTTATAGTCACCAAGGGACGGCATCGAATCAGAAATCAAAATTATTTTCTCAACGCCCTTTGTACGAACAACCATGCGGATTCTGCCCGTCATAACGTGAATGCCGACCTCGTCACAGATAAGTTCCGCAAACATATCGGGATTATAGAGTGTATATTCGTCACACCCCGCGCCGTTTTGACTTTGGCAAAGGCTCTTCGGTCTGCCTGAATTGGAGTGATGCGTCTGCACCTTCACGCCGTATTTGGCAACACTTTCGCATTGCGGCACCGTTGCCGAGGAATGGCCAAGCGCAAAGATAACGTCCTTCTTCTTTTCATGTGCATACGCCATAAATTTATCAACGCCCGGGCGATTGGGGTCAACTGCCCATACGCGCGCATAATCACAAAGCGCACCAAAAAGCTTTTCGTAATCGGATGCGGGGATTTCATCTGCCCACTTTACAATGTAGCGCATGGCACCGCTGTGTTCCATAAACGGCCCTTCCATATAAAGTCCGTCCATAATCTTTCCCACGCCTTCGCCGCTTGCCGCTTTGATGCGCGCGGCACCTTCGAGCATTTCGTCCATGGACATCGTCATATAAAATGTCGGCAAAACCGTGGTTTGGCCATGCTTTATAAAATGCTCGCAGCATTTAATCGGCTCATCATAGAAATAGTGCTCCGCGCTGCCGTGACAATGAATATCTACAAAACCGGGTGCGGTGTATTTGCCTTTCGCGTCAATAATTTCGCAATCTTTTGGAATTTCCACCTTGTCAGCGCGGTCTGCGGCTACAATTACACCGCCGTCAAATACTATGGCGCCGTCGAAAATAATGCCGTTTTCTAAAATCAGTTTTGTGTTTACAATGGCTTTCATGTTTCTTCCTCCTATCCAAAAATAACCCACTTTATCTCGTTTTGTGCGCAAAGCAGCTTAATTGATGTCGGTATTTTAGAATGCCACCAAATCCATGGGTTCAATCGGTCTTGCCATGTCTTCACTTACATAAATTGTACCCTTTGTAAGCTGGAAGATGGATGCAGGGACTTCCTTACATACCGGTCCGTAAAGCTGAAGGCGGGAAATCATTCTTTCCCAGGAGCTGTAGCCGCCTACATTCTGCAGGTCATGACGCTCCAAGTGCTCACGGGCATGCATAATATCGCGCGGGCCGATGGAAACAGAGTAGCGTGCCGTATGATACACGTCACCGGATCCGTTACCCCCTGAGTTTTGAATAATCGTAAGA
>JAZNLF010000165.1:0-13210 GCA_045578945.1 Clostridia bacterium
ATGCTTCGTAAATCCGTCTTGGAAAAAAGCGGTACGTTTGATGTAGAGCTTGCGGCACTGCAGGATTTCGATTTGTGGATTCGGGTATGTCAGCATACTTGTGTGGATGCTGTTCGCGATCCCATGATTCATTATTATAACTATACAGGAAAAAAACAGATTTCCGCTGTCACGCAAAAATATGTTGGTGCCATGGAGTATATCAACGAAAAATATAAAGCAGAAATAGCCACACTATGTGATGCCGAGCAAAAAACAAAGGAAGCATCGGCAAACTTTCTGCTGGCAAATAAAGCAATGCGAAACGGAGAAGCAAAGCTTGCACGGACCTATTTGAAAAAGATACTTCGTGCGGGCTTTAACAAGAAGGCACTTATCTACTACTGTCTTTCTTTTATGTCATACAAATCAGTTTTGAAGGCTCGGAGCATAGCTGGCTGATTCTAATGTGATAATTGGAGGGGATAGAATGGGTAAAAGGGAACAATGGCTGGATGTTTGTAAAGGATACCTTATTATCCTTGTCGTTTTAGGGCATGTTGTAACTGCGTTTCAAAGTGCAGGGATGTTCGTAGGAAATCTTGCCTTTCAGTATTTTCACACCTTTGCGTATTCTCTTCACATGGCAACGTTTTTCTTTATCGCAGGATATACACATTCCCATTTTGGGAAAAGAGAGATGCCTCTCGGGCAAAAGATAAGAAAAAGACTCCTCAGTTACGGAGTACCATATCTTTTGTTTTCATTGGTATATTATATCGTGAAAATTATGATGAGTGGCGTTGTGAACTCTCCAATACGTTTTGATGAGATACTTTTCATCGGTATTAAGCCGTTTGGCTTTATGTGGTTTCTCTACGCGTTGATGCTGATGGAACTCATACAGGACTGTATAGATAAATATGCAAGGGGAGGCAAACTTGGGAAAACCATACATATTGTAATTGCGATTGCAGCGTTCTTCGCGCAGGTGTTCTTTTCTAAAAAATATGGTGCGGCATTTACGGATACAATCATCAGTGATGTAATGCGGATGTATATTTATTTTGTCACCAGCATCTATTTTGGAGAAAGCATTGTTGGAAGAATAAAAACCTTCAAAGCATGGGGCACTTTGTTCCTGACCTTGCTACTCGTCGTGGTAAATGGCTTGATAGTATATAAATCGGAAATTAAAATGCCGGTGGTTACGTTGCTCCTTGCATTTGTAGGCATCGTCTCCGCGATGTCCATCAGCCTAAAAACCAAAAAAAGCGGATGGCTGGCGTATTTGGGGCGAATATCCCTTACAATCTATTTACTGCATGATTATGTGCTGGTAGTATGGCGTGTAATAGCGAAAATGTTCGGGATAGAAAATTGGATTATTATTATTTGTGTTGGCCTGATGGCGGGTGTTTTGCTGCCTGTCATTTTATATCAGTTATCCTCGAAATTGCATTTGGACTTTGTCTTTTATCCTACAAGATATATTAAAATAGGCGAGAAGGGAAAACATGATTAAACGAAAAAAAATATTGATGGTTACGGGTTCGCTAAAGGTCGGCGGCCTTGAAAATGTAGCAATGAATATAATGCGGCATATAGACAGAGAAAAATTTGATATTCACTTTGTTGTGTATGGGGATGAATTTGGAGCGTATGAAAAAGAGGTGGAAACGCTCGGCGGCAAAGTATATCATATTCCGTTTCCGAGGCAAGGCAGCAAGCAGTTTTGCAAGGCTTTGCGAAAAATTATGCTTGAAACGGGCCCATATGATATTGTGCATTCCCATAACCTTTTCCCGTCCGGCTTGGTTATGATGGTTGCAAAGCACGCGCGTGTCCCTGTTCGCATCGCGCACGCACATACAAACAGGGATGACAGGGGGTTGCCACTCAAAAGAAAGCTGTATCAGGATACAATGCGTTTTTTGATGCATAAATATGCAACGGCTTTTTTTGCCTGTTCAAATCGCGCAGGGAAGTATCTGTTCGGGGATGATTTTTTAAAAAACGGTTATGTGATGCAAAACGGCGTAAGTACGGGAAAATTTCAAGCATCAGATACGACGGTGCTTTCATTAAAAAAAGAGTTTGGACTTGAAAATGAAAAAATAATTGGACATACAGGCCGATTTGTAGAGGTTAAAAACCATAGCTTTTTAGTGGATATTTTTAAAGCCGTATGTGAGGCTGATGAAAATGTAAAGCTCATGCTCATTGGAGATGGGCCGCTAAGGCCTGAAATTGAAGAAAAGGTGAAAGCATTAGGTCTTGATAATAAAGTAATTTTTACAGGCATGCGCGACGATGTCCCTGCGCTTTTGTCGCTTTTTAACGTGTATGCTTTGCCGTCTAAATACGAAGGCGTCAGCGTTTCGCTTATGGAGGCGCAGGCTGCGGGTGTTCCTTTTGTTGTCTCAAAATCGGCCTACTCGGATGAGTCTCGGGTGACAGGGTATGGCACGGCAATGGATTTAGATGCGCCCGTAAACGAGTGGCGTGACGCGATCTTAAGCCAGATGCAAAGAGGCAAGAATAAGAATGCAGCGCAGGAGTTTATAAAAATGGGATATGACACAGAGCAGATTGTTCGATTTGTGGAAGAAAATTACTACATATAAAAGGGGCAGGGAACAATGAACGGAAACGATTCTATGGCCATCAAGGCCGCAAAAGCGATTTTTGCGGGCTTTGGTGCATTAGCACCCGAAGCGGCAACAAAAATATTGTTTAAAAAATATCTGGGATACAATTTAAATCTAAAAAATCCGCAAACGCTGAATGAAAAACTGCAGTACTTAAAACTAAAAACATATAATAAAAATCCATTGGTGACACAGTGTGCAGATAAATACGCGGTCAGAGAGTATGTGAAGGCTTGCGGCTGTGCAGATACGTTGGTGGAGCTTATCGGTGCATGGGATACGGTGGATGAAATTGACTTTGATGCACTGCCTAAAAAATTTGTTTTAAAGTGCAATCATGGTACGGGCTCCAACATCATTTGTACGGATAAATCGACGCTTGATATTCCAAAAGCAAAGCATATGCTTGCAAAATGGATGAAGGAGAAAACAGGCAGCCAACGCGTGGAAATGAGTTACCGCGAAATCAAACGCAAGATTATTGCGGAAAAGCTCATTGAAACGGAGGATGGGCTCCCGCCAAAGGATTACAAAATATTTTGCTCCTATGGTGAACCGAAATTTCTTTTCGTCGCAAGCGATCGCTATAATAATCTTACAAAATTTGACTATTTTACAATGGATTGGGAATGGATGCCCGTGAAAAACGGACACGAAAATGCGGGGGCAGAGGCAATACAATGTCCTGCAGGCTGGCAGGGAATGCTTGCGGCGGCAAAAAAATTATCAAAGCCGTTTCCGCTCGTGCGGGTGGATTTTTATTATGAAGGCGGAAAGGTGATTTTTGGAGAGCTGACCTTTTTGCATTTTGGAGGGCTAACACCCTTTAAACCTGCAGAATTTGATTTAAAATTAGGAAAAATGATTGATAACGACATCACGAAGGGAATAAAGCAGTAAATATAGCTTGCTTTTTGACAGGATAGGAGGACACACAGTGCATATTAAAAATGATACAAGAGAAAACGGACTGCCAATTTGGTGTAAACTATTACTTTTTTTCGTTCTTTTAGTGGATTTTAATTCCGATTTTCGCTTGCTGAAATTACCAATTGTCGGCTTTAACCTGCACAGGTTGTTGCAGGTTGGGTTTGTTGGATGTGTTTTTCTATATTGTTTTTTGAAAAAAAATAGTGGGCACCAGAGCCCGTATTTTAGGTGGTGTATCGTCTTTTTGTTCTATACATTTATAAGTATTGTATGGGCAATTAATCAGGATGTTGTTACAACACATATGCGGGTACTTTTATATACAGTCGCTATGGTTGCGGCACTGTCCTATATGGTAAGGAGCGAAAAAGCCATCGAGGATGTAATGCAATGCATTGTGTGGGCAAGCTTTTTCTTAGGCATTTACATTCTTCGGGTTATCGGGCTTGAGAATTTAGGTGGAGAACAACGTATCGGCGGCACGATGGAAGGCCTTGAAAATTGGAATTCCAATGATATCGGCATGAAAATGTCCATGGCATTTACTTTATGTATCTATTTGATACATCGTTCGCGTAATGCGGGACGGATATTTTATATACTGATTGCAGCTGTATCCCTTTTACCTACATTCTTTTCAGGTTCTCGCAAAGCAATTATCATGGTGGCACTCGGACTATTCCTCTATATGTACATACAGTCGCACGGCGTGAAAAAAATGCGCGCTGTTTTGATAGGCATTGCCATTTTGGTGGGTATGTATACTGCCATTATGACGATAGAGCCTTTATATAATGTAATTGGCGTACGTATTCAAAACATGCTCGATGGTATGTTCGGCGAGGGGACATCGGAGATTAGCTTTAGAGACAGACAGATGATGATTACAAATGGGATGCGCTATTTTTGGGAGCGCCCCATCTTTGGACATGGTCTTGCCAATTACGCAATTTTGTTCGGCAGAGATACGGGGTGGGAAGTATACTCGCACAATAATTTTATTGAAATGCTTGTAAATGGCGGCATTGTAGGATTTGTAATTTTCTATTTCATATATGCCTTCCTCATCATAAAGCTTTGGAAGCCTGCATTTAAAGACAAAAACAAGCTTGCAACAATTTTGCTCATTGTAAACGTTGTTTTACTGGTGTTACACAGAGCATTTATCGCGTATAATACAACCTATGCACATCTGGCGATTATGCTCGCTTGTATGTACCCTGTAGTACATAAAAAGGGAACGGACAGTGAATAAAAGAAGAATGGAGAAAGATGGATGAAAATTGCTTTTTCTATGGGAAGTATGCTCGGCGGCGGCGCGGAACGCGTTGCCTCTGTATTGGCTAATTTTTTTGCCCAAAACGGACATACTGTTACGATATACGTATCGAGAAAATCGGGCTGTGTATATGCCCTGGACCCGCAAGTGAAAATTGTGGATTTAACTGCAAGGAATCAAGGAATATGCACCAGAATCAAGTGCCTTAGAAAACAACTGAAAAAAGACCAAAATGATATTGTTATTTCTTTTTTGACACATCTGAATGTCGAAGCTATCGTAGCATCTGTCGGACTTAAGGCTCCTGTTATTATCAGCGAGAGAAACAACCCATACATAGAACCGAAAAGCAAAATATATAGAGCCTTACGGAAGATGGTGTATCCCTTAGCAGAAGGCTATGTCTTTCAAACCAATGATGCGAAGGCGTATTTTTCAAAAAGAATACAGGCGCGCAGCAGGGTAATTATGAACCCGATCAGCGAAAATCTGCCAAAGCCCTATGGGGGCACTCGCGAGAAAAGAGTTGTGAATGTAGCTCGTCTTTTCCCACAGAAAAATCAAAGATTATTTATAGATGCATTTTGTGATTTTCATAAGACGCATTCGGATTACACAGCTGAAATTTACGGAGATGGACCGCTTGAAAAGGAACTGACGCAATATATACACGAAAAAAAGATGGATGGAATTATTAAGCTGTGTGGATTTGTGGAAAATGTACTGCCTGCAATTGAAAAAGCGGCTATGTTTGTCATGTCCTCCGATTATGAGGGGATGAGCAATGCGCTGATAGAAGCGGTCGGTATGGGTATTCCATGTATTTCTACAGATCACCCTATTGGCGGCGCGAGGATGACGATTACAGATGGGGAAAACGGATTTTTAGTACCTGTGGGTGACGCGCACGCGCTATGTGAGAAAATGGAAATGCTTGCAGAGGACGAAACGCTTGCAGAACGCATTTCAAATGCAGGGACACGACTGCAAGAACAGCTTTCCATACAAACAATCGGGAAGCAATGGTTACAGTACATGGAAGATGTAATGGGGATTTAGTATGGTAAAGATGGTGATTTATGCAGTTGAAATAAAGAATTTTTCTGCATATGCTGTAGACGGCGGCAATCCAGCAAAAATTATTAAGTATAGAAAAGATAACAATTAAGTGCGTCATGCATTTTTTCATACGTTGGAGGTAGGCAAAAATGGGTCGTAAAAAGAAATTAATGATGAATACGGTGAGCGCATTGGTGTTGCAACTCGTCACTTTGATTTGCGGCTTCATTTTACCAAAACAGATTTTGACGTATTTTGGTTCGGATGTTAATGGCCTCGTTTCATCCATTACAAGATTTTTAAGTGTTATTACCTTCGCGGAACTGGGCATAGGTCCAGTGATTCAATCGAATCTATATAAACCGCTGGCGGAAAAAGACGAAGATACAATCAGCAAGGTTGTTGTATCGGCAGAGCAATTTTACAGGCGGATTGCGTATGTATTTATTGCTTATATTGCGGTTTTGTTTTTTGTATATCCTGCGGCGAATACAGAGTTTGATTTTTGGTTTACGGCGTCACTAATTTTGATTATATCGATTAGTACCTTTGTACGATATTATTTTGGCATTACCTATCAGGTGTTTTTGAATGCAGACCAAAAAGTGTATGTGCATTCCCTGCTTCGAACGCTGACAGTTATTTTAAATACTCTTTTAAGCGTATTTATGATGAAAATGGGCGCTTCTGTTCATATTGTAAAGCTGGTATCGGCAAGTGTGTACGTTGTTCAGCCTTTTGCATTGAACTTCTATGTGCAAAAAAAGTATAAAATTAATAAGAAAATCACATATACAAAGGAGCCGATTCAGCAAAAATGGAATGGTTTTGCACAGCATATGGCGTCGGTTATATGCGGTGAAATTGCCATTGTACTGCTTACGTTCTTTGCGTCCTATCAAAGTGTTTCGATTTACTCTGTATATTTTCTTGTCGTCAGCGGCATCACGAATCTCGTTACGACAACTGTTTCGGGTCTGGAGTCATTCTGGGGTAATATTATTGCAAAAAAAGAGGATAAACTTTTGCAGCAAACCTTTGAAATTGTGGAGCTTGTGATACATACAGGGGTAACGTTCCTGTTTTGCACAGCAGCAATTATGATTGCCCCGTTTGTAAATGTGTATGTAAGCGGTCTTTCTGATGCAGGTGCATATAATTTTCCGTTATTTGGTTGTCTTCTGGCATTTGCATACGCTTCACAATGCCTGCGAATCCCTTATTTTCGCGTTATAAAAGCGGCAGGCCATTATAAAGAGACGCAAAACGGTGCCTTCATATCCGTGGGGCTCAATATAATTCTTTCCTTAATATTGGTCATAAAGCTGGGCCTACTTGGTGTTGCGGTCGGCACACTGGCGGCAATGCTTTATCATACCATATATTTTGCATGGTATCTGCGGAAAAACATTCTGCATCGTTCGTTTCGGCATTTTATTATGCATATGGTGACAGACCTTTTGTGCGGCGTAGGGGCATTTACTGTGGCACATTTTCTGAATCTTTCTGCAAAAACCTATCAGGAATGGCTATTAAAGGCGTTTCCTGTTGCCCTTATCATTCTTGCTATTTGCATGGTGATAAAAGGTATTGTTTATAGAAAAACAGGGCGTATAGCTTTGGCGTTGATCGTGAAGAAAAGCAAAAAGTAGATATATATTATGAAGGATAGTGACCGTTTCAAGAAAAAGAGGAGATATAGATGAACGTAATCAAAAGAGATCGCTATAGATATGCGGATAGAAGGATACCTTATTTTCAAATTTTCTACAGAAAAGCAAATTGTGCAAAAAGCCGACTTGGAAAGAAAATATATGGAATTTTATGCAAATGGGCGTGTATGAGGCGACATATTGAGCTTTCTGAACGTTGTCAAATAGGGGAAGGCTTGTATTTCGGGCACGCCTACGCCATTACCATAAATCCAAATGTTGTGATCGGAAAAAACGCGAATATCCATAAAGGTGTAACGATAGGGCGGGAGAATCGCGGAAAGAGAAAAGGAACGCCAACAATTGGAGATTTTGTATGGATAGGGATAAATAGCACGATTGTCGGAAATATTACCATTGGGAATGATGTCTTGATTGCACCGAATAGCTATGTTAATTGTGATGTGCCGGATCATAGCGTGGTCTTTGGGAATCCATGTGTCATCAAACACAGAGAAAATGCAACGCAGGACTACGTAAATCGAACAATATAACAGAAAGGTTTTGCAGATAAGTGACTATAGAAAAGGACACAAGCTACATATTATTTTCAATCCTACGGTCAGTTTTTCATGAAAAACCGATGTGCGATGCTGACAAAAGCTTGGTTACAAAAGATATCTTGCAGAAAGTAATGCAGGCTGCAAAAAAGCATGATATCGCGCATCTTGCGGCACTCGGTGTGCTGCGGAATGCACTGGTGGAGGAATCGGAAAAAACAAAGTTTCAGCGTATCACATACATGGCAGTATACCGCCATGAAAAACGGCAATATGAACTTGGACTTGTATGTGATGCTTTGGAAAAAGCGAAGATACAGTTTATTCCGCTGAAGGGATCTGTACTACAAAAATACTACCCGGAGCCTTGGATGCGGACAAGCTGTGATATTGATATATTTGTACACAAAGAGGATATCGAGAGGGCGGCATCATACTTAAGTGAAAACCTGCAATATGTAAGGTATACGCAAAGCCCCCATGATATAGCATTTTGTTCACCGCGTGATGTCCATGTTGAACTGCACTATGATTTGGTAGAGGAAAGCTATGGAGCGGCCTCCTCCAAAATTCTAAAGGATGTTTGGCAGAGAGTTGCGCCGAAAAAAGGGGCAACGTGGCAGTATGAAATGACGGACGAGATGTTCTATTATTATCATATTGCACACATGGCAAAGCACTTTGAAGGTGGCGGATGCGGTATACGCCCTATCATTGACCTTTGGATTTTGGATAAAATAAATATGGCGGACACCGAGAAAAGGCGCGCACTTTTACAAATGGGTGAAAAGCTGCGCTTTGCCGAGGCAGCGCAGGCACTGAGTCGCGTATGGCTTGAAAATGCACAGCCTTCTCCACTTGCGGAAAAAATGCAGAATTATATTCTGTATGGCGGGGTATACGGAAATAAAGAAAACAAAATTGCACTGCAACAACAAAAAAAGGGTGGAAAAATGCGGTATGTTTTTTCACGGATTATTCTGCCGTATGACAGAATGAAATCGCACTATCCGATTTTGGAAAAGTACCCGTGGCTCACACCGGCCATGCATGTACGCCGATGGGGCAGAAATATTTTTGGCAGGCGTGCAAAACGGACTTGGCACGAACTATCCTATAACCAAAGCTTGACAAAAACGCAGACGGAAGAAATGAAAAAGTTTTTACATGAAATCGGACTATAAAACAAGGAGGAGTTTTCCATGTTTCCCAGTAATATAAGTTTAGAAAATAAAACCGTGTTTGTGACCGGTGCCGCAGGGTTTATCGGCGCAAATCTTGTAATGGAACTACTGAAAACTGTGCAGAATATGCATATTATCGGTATAGATAATTGCAATGACTACTATGATGTGTCACTCAAGGAATATCGACTTTCGGAAATCGAAAAGCTGGCAGCACAATGTAGTGGCATTAAATGGGAGTTTCAAAAGGGAAATATTGCGGACAAGGCATGGATGGATGCACTTTTTATGAAATATAAGCCCGCTGTGGTCGTTAATCTTGCAGCACAGGCAGGCGTTCGCTATTCGATTGACCATCCCGATGTGTATATAGAAGCCAATATAATTGGATTTTATAATATTTTGGAGGCATGCCGCCATTATCCGGTAGAGCATCTGGTGTACGCCTCCTCCTCCTCGGTGTATGGCTCCAATAAAAAAGTGCCGTACAGCACGGACGACAAGGTGGACAACCCCGTTTCTCTTTATGCAGCGACGAAAAAGAGTAACGAGCTTTTGGCGCATGCCTATTCAAAGCTTTATAACATTCCAACAACAGGACTTCGTTTCTTCACCGTTTATGGCCCTGCAGGTCGCCCAGATATGGCATATTTTGGCTTTACAAACAAGCTTTTAAAGGGCGAAATCATTGAGATTTTTAACTATGGAAACTGCAAACGCGATTTTACCTACGTGGACGATATTGTTGAGGGCGTCAAGCGTGTGATGATGCATGCGCCCGAAAAGCGGGACGGGGAAGATGGATTGCCCATACCACCGTATGCTATTTATAACATTGGTAATAATAATCCCGAGAATTTGCTGGACTTTGTACAAATTTTGTCGGAGGAATTGGTGCATGCCAAGGTGTTGCCGCCTGATTATGATTTTGAGGCACATAAAAAGCTTGTTCCCATGCAACCCGGTGACGTTCCGATTACGTATGCAGATACAATGGCACTTGAAAGAGATTTCGGCTTTAAGCCGTCTACGTCTTTGCGTGAAGGACTTCGAAAATTTGCGGAGTGGTATAAAGTTTTTTATCAAATTTAATGCCAATATAAAATAAATGGGGGATTCTCAGAATGAGATGCGTAGAAGTGTTTGAAAAGATGTATAGGCGTTCGCCTGACGGAGTAGCGTTTTGTCCCTATCGTGTATGCCCCATCGGGGCGCATTCTGACCATCAGCATGGTAAGGTGACAGGCTTTGCGATTGACAAAGGGATTCATATTGCTTATGGCATTAAAAGGAACGGCATCATTGAAGTAAGCAGTCTACAGTTTGATAAACGTGCGCAATTTCACGTAAATGACATTCCAAGCGAAAAAGAAAATGACTGGGCAGACCATCTGCGTGGCGGTGTGGTGGCACTTTCACAAAAATACACGCTCCATACAGGCCTTTGTTGTGTGATAGACGGAAGCCTGCCGATTGGCGGACTGAGCAGCTCCGCTACGGTAATCATCTCCTTTTTGTCAGCAATTTGTAAGGTGAACGGGATTCATCTTTCACAGGAGGAACTGATTTTAACCGCAATGAAGGCTGAAAACAAGTATGTAGGTGTGTCGTGCGGCAAATTGGACCAATCCTGTGAGGTTTACTCTAAAAAGGACCATCTGTTATACCTGGATACAAGGAATGACAGCTTTGAACTGATACCCACAAATCCGAAAATGAAGCCGTATGAGATTGCCGTTTTCTTTTCAGGCATTGAACGCACGCTCGCCGGCAGTAAATTTAATAAGCGCGTAGACGAATGCCGTAGTGCGGCGTATGCCTTGAAGGCTTTTTCAAAAATGAATTACGGCAAATTTGAAGAAACCTTTTTGCGAGATGTACCGCGAGAGGTGTATGAAAAATATAAAGATAAGCTTCCTGAATCTTGGGCGAGGCGTGCAGAGCATTGGTACACAGAATATGCGCGCGTGGAGCAAGGTGTCAAGGCTTGGAAAAAAGGGGATATTGAGGAATTTGGTAAAATCAGCTTTGCATCCGGTAAAAGCTCTATCGAAAACTGGGAAACAGGTTCGCCGGAACTGATTTCTTTATATGAAATTATGAAAAAAACGGACGGTATCTATGGCGGACGTTTTTCCGGTGCAGGGTTTAAGGGTTGCTGTATGGCAATCATTGATCCCGCCTACAGAGAAAGTATAGAAAAGAATGTGACGGATGCATATTTAAAAGCATTTCCGCATCTTAGGGATAAGTATTCCGTCTGTTTTTGCAAAACTGCAGATGGGGTAATACTTGCAGAATAAGGAGAAAAATATGAAATGTGTAATTTTAGCGGCAGGGTATGCCACAAGACTTTATCCGCTGACGGAAAATTTTCCCAAGCCGCTTTTAAAGGTTGGAGAAAAAACGATTTTGGATTGGCTTTTGGATGATATTCATACCGCGGGTGCGGTTGACGAATATATCGTGATATCCAATCACAAATTTGCACATCATTTTGAAGCGTGGGCAAAGACGAAGCCATATAAAATCACCGTAGTGGATGATGGCACAACCTCCAATGAAACACGCCTCGGCGCAGTAAATGATATTCAGTTTGCCATAGAAAAGCAAGAGCTTGACAGCGATATGCTTGTCATCGCGGGGGATAACGTACTCGACTTTAGCATGACAAAGTTTATCGCGTACGCAAAGGAAAAACAAACATCCTGTATCATGCGCTATTATGAGCCTGAGAGAGAAAAGCTTAAAAAGTGCGGCGTTTTGGATATAGACGAAAATGATTTGGTGCTGCATATGGAAGAAAAGCCCCAAGAACCATCGACAAACTGGTGCTGCCCGCCGTTTTATTACTACACCAAAGAGGATAGCCACCGCATTTTGGACGGCATTCGGGCAGGCTGCGGTACAGATGCGCCGGGAAGCTACATTGCGTGGCTTTGTACAATTACGAAGGTGCATGCTATGGAAATGCCGGGAAAACGATACGATATTGGAAATCTTGCAAGCTACGAAAAGGTAAAAACCGAATACAAAGGAATTACACGTTAGTGCACAAAGGGGTTGACGAAATGGATCAAAGAACAATTCAAACACTTTTCGCTTTGCTGCGTTCTGCGATCTGTGGGACGAAATTATCGGAAGATGAACGAGAAGGTTATTCTGCCGACATGCTTGGCAATTTGCTCAAATTGTCTGCCAAACACGATGTTATTCACCTTTTGGCTTATGGTTTAAAGCAAAACGGACTGATTCCCAAAGAGAACAATGACATAGAAAAACATATCTTAAAAGCGATATATCGGCATGAGCAATTACGCTGTGAATATGAAACGCTTTGTACTGCGCTCCAGGATGCACAGATTGCATTTTTGCCGCTGAAGGGTTCGGTAATGCGTAAATACTATTCAAAAGAATGGATGCGGACGAGCTGTGACATTGATATCCTTGTGCACTATGAAGATTTGGAAGCTGCTATTTCCTATTTATCAGATCATTTGAAGTATGCCGAGAAGGAACGCGCCACGCATGATGTTTCTCTGTTCAGCCCCACAGGCATCCATGTAGAACTTCATTTTGATTTGGTGGAAGAAGGACGGGCAAATTGTGCGATTGACGTACTGCGCAGTGTTTGGGAAAATGTGTCTTTACATGAAAACAGTAAGTATTGGTATGAAATGAGCGATGAATTCTTCTATTTCTACCATATCGCACATATGGCGAAGCATTTTGAAAACGGAGGTTGCGGAATTCGTCCGTTTATTGATTTATGGATATTAGACCATATTAAAAACACAGATGTATCTGCTCGTGACGACTTGCTTTTAAAAGGAAATTTATTAAAGTTTGCAGATGTCGTACGAACGTTGAGTCAAGTATGGTTTGGTGGCAAAGAGGCAGATGCGCTGTCACAGAA
>JAZNLF010000166.1:0-2426 GCA_045578945.1 Clostridia bacterium
CCCCAGCAATGTTGCCCCAATCCTTTCCACGGTTTACCGAATGTGTTTGGGATTGATGTCGGCACCTTCGATAACCCCGACGGCGTGCTAAAACAGATTGCCGACGGCGTTGCAACCTATGGCGCAACGGGGCGCGTTTCCACCTGGCCCATTTCCTCGGATACGCTGATGGTAGAGGCAGGTGTTACCTACGCGCGCGACTATCTGGAAGGCCGTGTGACCGAAAAGGCGGATAAGGCACATATGCAGTCTGTTTTTGATTCCCTCTCGGGCGGACGATGCCATATCACGGATATGAGCAGCGCAAATAACTTCCTTTTTATATGTGATTATTATATGTTATAAAATCAAGCGATAAAAATGTTTTTTGAGGGAAGCCGAACCACAGAGATATTTGAATTTAAGTGATATTCCATCTTCGATGGAGTGATATTTTTGCTAATGCAAAAGTGATTTGGCTAAATTTTGCAGCAAGCTGCAAAGTGAAATTATTGCTTCGCAATAGCTAAATAACTCCCTTGGAGTAGCTAAATTAAATTCGCTTTCAGCGTGCGAAGCACATTTAGCTGCCGCAGGCAATTTAGCTGAGCTTGCTCAATTTAGCTCGCGGAACGCGAATTTAGCTGAAAAAAAGACAGATTTCTTTTGAAATCTGTCTTTTTTTCTGGCACCCCCTGCGAGAATCGAACTCACAACTAACCCTTAGGAGGGGTTTATTATATCCATTTAACTAAAGGGGCATATATCTTCTTTTATTATACCGCGAAAGCGCACGGGTGTCAATCCCCTATGCAAAAAAATCAGCGGCCAAAGTTGACAAATGGTGTCGAATGCCTTATAATAAAGATATAAGGCCAAAGGGAGGTTTTTGAAATCATGCAGGAAATTTATGAAGCCGTAGTGCGTGCCGTCAGCGAAGTTTTGGAAATATCGGGCATACAGCGCGGCGAAATTTTTATACTGGGCTGCAGTACCAGCGAAGTTATTGGCGAAAAAATCGGCAAAGCCTCTGTCTACGAGGTGGGTGAAACCATTATTTCCGCAGCACTTTCTGTTTTGGAGCCGCGCGGTATTCATCTTGCCGTCGGATGCTGTGAGCATTTAAACCGCGCCGTTGTCCTCTCACGCGAGGCGGCAAAGCAATACGGATTTGAGCCCGTCTCCGTCATCCCCGCCCCGAAGGCAGGCGGCAGCGCCGCCACGGCGGCGTATCGCCTTATTGAGAATGCTACGGTCGTAGAATTTGCCCGTTGCCATGCGGGTATGGACATCGGCGATACGTTTATCGGCATGCATCTTAGTCACGTTGCCGTGCCTGTACGTATTTCCGTTTCGCAAATCGGTCACGCACACCTTACCTGCGCGCGGACGCGCCCGAAATTCATCGGCGGCAGCCGCGCAGTATACGACAGCGCTGAAATTCGCTGACGGAAAGGAAGTTTACGAATGAAAAAGCTTTGTTTTTTATTTGCCGCCGCGCTCCTTTTTGCATCGCCTGTTCGGGCAGATGTCAACGGCGTCGGCGCAGTGGATGCCACTTCTTTAAACGTGCGCTCCGCACCGAGTATGAACGCCTCCGTGATCGGCCGTCTTACAAACGGCGAGCACATAAACATTGTTACAAAAACGGGCGGCGAGTGGTTTAAAATTGATATCGGCGGCCAGATTGGCTTTGTCCATGCTTCATATGTGGTTGCGAGCCGAAATGGCACACCCGTGGTGTATGACAAAACGGCGGACATGTCGATTCAAACGGCGGAAGGCACAGAAAAAGGGCAGCTTGTGGTTGCGACCGCGAAAAAGTATCTCGGCGTCCCCTATGTGTGGGCAGGGACTTCACCCGCGGGATTTGATTGCAGCGGCCTTGTACAGTATGTATTTCGTGAGCTTGGCGTTTCTCTAAACCGCGTTGCGGCAGACCAGACGGCGCACGGCACACCCGTCACACTGCAAAATCTTCTGCCGGGCGACATTGTATTTTTCCATAATACAAGCCGCTATACGCGCATAAACCATGTGGGTATTTATGTTGGAAACGGCCAGTTTATCCACGCACCGCAAACGGGCGATGTTGTTAAGATTTCGCCGATGGACAGCGGCTATTATTCCCAAACCTTTGTCACAGCACGACGTATTTTCAATTAAGTAAAACCTTTGCAGGCAAGAAGGGATGTAAAAAAGTCCCCCGAAAAAGGAACTCGAAAAAGGAACTGTATTATTTTACAGTTCCTTTTTTAGTGGTGATAGGAAAAAATGTTCAGAACGGACAAACAGAGCCAAAGCGCAAGCTTTGGGAAACCCGAAGGCGTACATCGTCAAAGCAAAGTCCACTCCGCTCTATTTTAGCTCTCGCTAAAGCATCGCTCGTTCCCTTGCTTTTCCTCTCCCCAAAAAGTCCCGGTGGACTTTCCGGGGTCCCCGAAAGT
>JAZNLF010000167.1:0-2749 GCA_045578945.1 Clostridia bacterium
GAGAATCGTATATGAATATTAAAAAATTTTTTAAAATTCTTTTACTGCTTTTGCTTGCTGTTTTAGCGGCATTCGGCGGTGTCGTGACTGCGTGGTTTACCGCAAGTCCTTTTGCGAGTGGTGACCATGGGAATGCCTTGGCACCGATTGGGAAGGACGGCATAGTCAATTGTCTTGTGGTCGGGCGTGACCATGTAGGAGAGAATACGGATGTAATCATGGTACTCTCTGTCAATAAAAAAGCGGGTAAAACGTCAATTTTATCTGTGCCGCGCGATACACGCGTGTATGTTGGCGGCGCAAATCGGAAAATCAATTCTGTTTACAGCTATGCAGGGGCAAGAGGCATGAAAAAAGAGGAAACGCTGATTTCAGCGGTGTCACAGATAACAGAATTGCCGATTCATTATTTTGCCATTATCAATCTCAGAGCCTTCCGCGAAATTGTGGACGAGCTTGGCGGTGTAGAGTTTCATGTACAGCGCGCATACCATTATGATGACCCCTATCAGGATTTACACATTCATTTAGAACCGGGCCTGCAGGTGTTGGACGGCGAGGCGGCGGAGGGGCTTATCCGCTATCGTCATGACTACGCTATGGGCGATATTGACCGCGTGGGTGTACAACAGGCGTTTATTCAGGCAATGATTTCGCAAAAATTAAAGCTTAGATATATTTCCAAAGTATCTGCAATTTATAATGCGGTGACGGATGACGTTGTCAGCAATCTGAAAGTCAATGACATCATGGAATATGCCAAGGCGGCACTGGAATGCGAGATAAAAACGCACCTTTTACCGGGAAGCACTTCTGCAAACTCGCCGTACTGGATTAAAAACGATGACGAAACAGCAGCACTTATTGCACAAGAATTTGGCTATACTGCCGAAAATTAAAAAAAAGCTTGCATTTTTTCGACATTTTCGGTATAATTAAACAAGTTCGTAATATTTTGCGAGCAGAAAGGACAAAATATGTTCAAAAGAATGTTACTTGGCATACTTTTGGTTGGTATTTTCGTTTTCGCAGGCTGTGCAAGGCATGTTGAAATGCCGGGCAAAACAGAAGAGCCTACGGAAGTTTTTACTACATCGTTTGAGGAGGGTGAAATCGTGAACGTTAAGATTACGATGCAAGACGGTGGCGTGATGGAGCTGGAGCTTTACCCCGACAAAGCGCCCGAAACCGTACAAAATTTTGTAGATCTCGCGGAGGCAGGCTTTTATAACGGCCTTACCTTCCACAGAATTGTAGAAGGATTTATGATTCAGGGCGGAGACCCTGAGGGAACCGGCATGGGTGGCTCTGATAAAAACATCCGTGGCGAATTTGCGGGGAACGGCTTTGAAAAGAATGATATTTCCCATGAACGCGGCGTAATTTCCATGGCGCGTGCCCAAAACCCCAACAGTGCAAGCTCGCAGTTTTTCATTTGTCATGATGATGCTACGTTCCTGGATGGACAGTATGCAGCTTTCGGCAAAATGACAAATGGGTTTGATGTTTTGGATGCACTTGCAAAAACACCTGTACGCGGTGAAACACCCTTGTCCAAACCGGTGATTGCATCAATCACTGTGGAATAAATAAATGGAGGTTTTTAAAATGGCAGTAAAAGTAGGTATTAACGGATTCGGCAGAATCGGCCGTCTGGTTTTCAGAGCGGCAATGGAAACGGGTAAGGTTGACATCGTCGGTATCAATGACCCCTTTATCGATGTAGACTATATGGTTTACATGCTTCGCTATGATACAGTACATGGTCAGTTTAAAGGCGATATCGAAGCAAAAGACGGTAAGCTCGTTGTAAACGGCAAAGAAATCTGTGTTTACGCAGCTATGAATCCTTCCGAAATCGGTTGGAAAGAATGTGGCGCAGAGTACGTTGTAGAATCTACAGGCGTATTCACAACAACTGAAAAGGCTTCTGCTCACCTTGCAGCAGGCGCAAAGAAGGTTGTTATTTCTGCTCCGAGCGCAGATGCTCCCATGTTTGTTATGGGCGTAAACAACGAAAAATACACAAAGGATATGACAGTTATCTCCAACGCTTCCTGCACAACAAACTGCTTGGCACCGCTTGCAAAAGTTGTAAACGATAACTTCGGTATTATCGAAGGCTTAATGACAACTGTTCATGCAACAACTGCTACACAAAAGACAGTTGACGGTCCTTCCAAGAAAGACTGGAGAGGCGGCAGAGGTGCTGCATTTAATATTATTCCTTCTTCTACAGGCGCTGCAAAGGCAGTTGGCAAGGTTATTCCTGAGCTCAACGGCAAGCTCACAGGTATGGCATTCCGCGTACCGACAGCTGACGTTTCCGTTGTTGACCTTACATGCCGCCTTGAGAAGGCTGCAAGCTACGATGACATCAAAGCTGCAATCAAGAAGGCTGCTGACGGCGAACTGAAGGGCATTCTCGGTTACACAGAGGATAAGGTTGTTTCTTCTGACTTCATCCATGACAGCCGCACATCTATCTTTGATGCAGATGCAGGCATCAGCCTCAATGACAACTTCGTAAAACTCGTTGCATGGTATGACAACGAATGGGGTTATTCCAACAAGGTTGTAGACCTCATCGCATACGCAGCATCTGTTGACGCGAAATAAGTTTTGTCTTGATACGCCCGCCTTTTTCGGAAGGCGGGCGTTTTTAGTAAAGGAGAGAGAACATGCAGAAAAAAGTAGAGCTTTTAGCGCCCGCAGGTGATTTAATACGTCTTAAAACTGCCATACTCTA
>JAZNLF010000168.1:0-3719 GCA_045578945.1 Clostridia bacterium
ACAGGGTCTGCCACCACAATGTATTTTGCAACAAGTATGTGATTTGGGAATCCGTCCCTCCTATCGACGTGTGCCGCGCCCAAAAGGCCATGTATTCCGTCCTCACGTGCAGGAAGTGCTGTATTCTTTAAAATATCATCATTTAGTGTCTCGGAGCTACTTAATATATAGACTGTGGCATCTTCCTTTTCTGTCAATGCATTGATTTTATCTCTGAGTTTATAAATGCCGTCTGTTTCCATTGTTTTCGGCAAAAAACGCTTGTTTGTAAAAAGATAGCCGTCACCAGAAGATGTAACAGGAAAATTCGTATATACAAAGGAAACAATAAGCACCAGACATAAAGCGGCCGACATGCTTTTTTTATAGCGAGGTAATGACGAAATACCAATCACGGCAAGCAAGAAGAGATTTGCAGCAAATAAATACTGATGATGGTAGCTCACTGTTTGAATCCGCGTAAAGAGGAAAAACATGACAACGGATTGTATCAGCAAAAAAATGGTAAATTGCCGTATCTTTTTATTGAAAAGTCCAAATAAGCCAAGTCCAAAAAACAAAAACGGAAGTGCGCCGTAGTATCTGATAAAATATTTAATATTCCACCAAAAATCGCCAAACATATAGGCAGAATATGCATCACGCATTTGATTTTCAAAAAGGCGCACCAGATACGGCCGAAAAAACAATATGACAATAATAAGTGTTGTGCCGCCACATATTAAAAGATTATAAAGAAGTTTTTTTATACTGTACTTTCTGTCATACAGTTTTCGGATAATTCCCGACAGGAAAAGTGCAACAAATGCACCGACAAGAAAAAACAGATACCATCGTCTTGTAAAAACCAAAAGTACGGATAAAAATCCAAGCAGAATATCCTGACGAAGATTTATTTTTTGAAAATCCTGCCTATACACCGTAATCAGCCACACGCCAACATAGACAAGACCAGCTGCATCCAAATAGCCGCGAAGTGCAGGATTTACGAAAGGCGTAAAAAGAAAGATAAGCCACACGAATTTCTTGTTAATCTTATAAACAAGGCAAGAAAATACACAATAAAACGGGACAATAAAAAGATTATAGATTGTAAAAATGTAGGCAGTATAGCTTCTGCCGAGCAAATCTACTATAGGGGCTGTGAAAAGTGTGGGCAGCTTTGTATAGTCGCTTGAAAGCATGCTATCATAGAGCGCAACAAAAAAGGCAGGTAAATCTGTCTGCATATCTTTGGCCCCTCTGAGCGTTTCTATATAGTAGCCTGCATAGTCCCAAAACGGAATGAAATTCTGAAAATATGTATATATCAAAAGAAACAGATTGCCGAGCAGTATACCGCCAAGCACAATTATTTTGTATTTGCGCTGCATTTTGACGCCGCGCATCAAATATGCCACCATACCATATATAAAAGCGGCACATGTTGCGGAGACAGCAAGCGGCGTTTCAATTATGTATAAAAGTGCGATTGCCACAGCTGCAATGGCGAAACAAAAGAACATCGTTTTTCCTCCATATAAGAGTGCGCCATAAGGAATGCCTTATGGCGCAAAGCTTGCATAAATAACCCCACATGTGCCGTCCGGCAACTTAATTTTAACCTGCTTGGCAGGTGGGTGATATATTACTCTGTTTATGGGTTATCCTCAGACCGGCCGCATAGTGCGGGCGGGGGACCTACACGCCGCAGAGCACCTCTATCTCCCTTTCATTTTAGTGTTGGCTAAAATTCTGTAGCTTGCCGAGCGAACACCGCAGGGGAAATCTCATTCCTCGTCCGCATCCTCGAATTCAAAATCTTCTTCCATGCGTGTTTTAAAGATTTCAAATATACGTTCCAGCTCCGACTCGTCTTCTATCGGTTCTAAGATATCCTCTTCGTCATTTGCGGGGACAATACGCATGATAAGTACAGTTGCTTCTTCATCATCATTTTCTGCATCATCCACCGCAAGACCTGCCGCGTAGCGATTGCCGCCATCCTCGATAATGTCAAGCACCTCAAAGGGCATTTCGTTCCCATCCTCATCAATTAAAACCACAATATTTTCTCTTTCTTCCATGCTATGCGCCTCCTTTTTATTTTGTCACCAAACTGTCCAAATATCCTTGTAAAATCAGTACAGCTGCAATTTTATCTACTTTTCCTTTTTTCTTTTTGCCATGCACGTTCCCTTCCGAAAGTACACGATGTGCGGCCTTCGAGGAAAGACGTTCATCCCACTCCAAAACTGCAAGACCGCTGCGTTCCTTTAAAAGTGCGGCAAATTCACGCGTCAGCTCGCCGCGCGGCCCGATGGTACCATTCATATTCCGCGGCATGCCGATTACGAATCTTTCCACATCATATGTTTTCACAATTTCCATAAGTTTGGCAATCTGCGCTTCCCAGCCGTTTTCCGATAGCGTGCAAAGCGGTTGCGCCGTCCATCCCATTGCATCACTTACGGAAACGCCTATGCGCGTATCGCCATAGTCAAGACCAACAATTCGCATTTCATTCACCTTTTTTATTATACACACTTTTTATTTTAAAATCAAGTGCTTTTGGGAATTTTATAAAAATATACTTGCCCTGTCGGGCAAAATCAATTATACTATATATAGAAAAACAGCGGAAAGGACGCCTCTATGAAGAGTATATATAAAAATTTACCTGCGCTTCTTCTGCCTTGGTACATGGAGCATGCACGTGACCTGCCTTGGCGACGTGACAAGGAGCCGTATCATGTATGGCTTTCTGAAATCATGCTTCAGCAAACGCGCGTCGAGGCCGTACGTAGCTATTATTTACATTTTATATCTGTTTTCCCTTCGATACAAAGTCTTGCCGCAGCGCCGCTTGACGACGTTTTAAAGTGTTGGGAAGGACTCGGGTATTATTCACGTGCGCGAAATTTAAAGAAAGCGGCAGAGGAAATTGTGCAGAAATATGATGGCACATTTCCCGCAAATTATAATGACATTCTGTCGCTCCCCGGCATAGGTGCGTATACTGCGGGTGCAATTTCTTCCATTTGCTTTGACGCACCGACGCCTGCGGTAGACGGCAACGTACTTCGCGTCACCTCACGCCTTACTGCCTCCGATAAACCAATTGATCTACCTGAAGTGAAAAAAACGGTTACGGCGGAGCTTTCTTCTGTATACCCATCGGGGCAATGCGGCAATTTTACGCAAAGCCTAATGGAGCTTGGTGCAATGGTTTGCATTCCAAAATCGCCGCGCTGCGGCAGTTGTCCGCTTTCTTCCATTTGTCTTGCGCATAAGAAAGGAATTGCAGAAAAGCTGCCAACACGTCTTCCCAAAAAAACTCGCCGTATTGAAGAAAAAACTGTATTTTTCTTTAGTTACGAGGACAAAATAGCAGTTAGAAAACGCCCCAAAAACGGACTCTTAGCCGGACTTTGGGAACTGCCGAATGAAAATGAAGTCTTATCTGCCAATTATGCCGTGCAAAAAGCGGAAGAATGGGGCCTTTCCCCCGCCGCACCATACCGCACCGCAGAACGTGTGCATATTTTTACACATGTGGAATGGCACATGACTTGTTACTACATTCCATGCCGCACGCCAATTTCCGCCTTTACATGGGTGACAAAGCACCACCTTGCACATGAAATTGCACTGCCGACCGCATTTCGTATTTTTTTAGAATAGAAAGGAACGCCCTATGCAAGTTTTTAATCGTATTTACGAGATTGTACGCCAAATTC
>JAZNLF010000169.1:0-2093 GCA_045578945.1 Clostridia bacterium
TCATCTCCGTCATTACAAATGAGTTCTACGTTGCCTGAGACAATATTCTGTATGTCGGATTTCTTAAAATCCTTATCATACTTTCCATTGTATATGAATTTAATATCATCCTCTAAATAAACCGTCGTTTCTTTCGTTGCCGTGTCTGATACGTAGAAAGAAACTGCGTTTCCATCTACTTCGGGCTGCATTGATGCAGTGATTACATTGGAAACCGAGCTGTCCATTGTAATTTTGGAGATAATACCGGTTCCATCCTCACCTTCCTGCGTGTATGCGTGAATGCGATGTCCTAAAATCCCCATTGTATCCAGAGATTCGGGCACACGATACTTCTCCATTTTTGTGCCGGAATTTACAAGAATTTCACCTTTTGAAAGACCGGGAGATACTGTATCAAGACCTGTTTGTTGTACGGCTGTTACAACACCTATAAGTTCCGTCTTTCCATGATACTTTTCCAGCGCCGTGGAGCCTTCATGGATAATCGTTTCCCCGCCCGGCGTTATTGTGGCAATTTCAACATAAAGCGAATTATAGGTCAAGATTGCAACAACGCCGCGTGAAGCAGGATCATCCAAATGATTCACTTCTGCATTATCTAAGATGCCAAGGTCATTGGCCTGCAATCTGTACCCGCTATACCACGGCGAGCCGTCCGTCACTCTTTCCTGTGCCATATTCCCGTATCCCAAAGCGCATACAAGCATTTTCACAGCTTCAATAAAGGAAACATTTGCATCAGGCCTAAACGAACCATCCTCGTATCCATTAACAATTTTATAATCTGCCGCAAGCTTTATATACTTTTTTGCCCAATGCGCAACGCCGCCATTTTGGCCATCCACGTCAGGAAAGCCGGAGGGTACTAAATCAGAGGCAATATTATCACGCCCCATAAAGGTAATGATTATTTTTGCAAATTCCGCACGCGTGATTGTTTGATCCGGACGGAACGTTTTATCTTCATACCCATTTATAATGCCAAGCGAAGTAAGCTTTGCTACCGCCTTCCCTACCGTTGTATTTTCGTCAACATCCGAAAATCCTGTATTTTCTGCCATTCCACCTGTAGGAAGTATAGAAAAAAGCATAAAAACCGCCATTATAACGGCTAAAAATTTTCCTTTGTATCGCATATCAGTTCCCCCTCTTTGCCGATTCGAAATCCGTATATCCATTTTATCATTATCGCCCTGTGAAAGTCAACACATATTTTTGATTTTTATGTGCCTTATTCTGCAGCATTTTCTGCTGATTCCCTGCATATACGTTTTCTTCTTGCAAAAAGAAAAATTCCACATCCGACTAAAAGTAAGGAAACAAGCTGCGATATGCGTATATTTCCAAGCATCAGGCTATCGGTGCGAAGACCTTCCACCATAAAGCGGCCAATGCCGTACCACACCATATATAAAGCGGTTGCTCTGCCGTCAAAGCCTCTTTTTTTGCGCGTAAGCCAAATCCATAAAAACCCGATAAGATTCCATAGAGATTCATATAAAAATGTAGGATGCACCGTCTGCCCATCCAAAAACATGCGCCATGGTAAATCCGTTGTCACACCATATGCCTCGCCATTAAAAAAATTACCCCATCTGCCGATACATTGGCCGATTAAAAACCCGTATGCGCCGATATCCAGATATCGCCATATACACAGTTTCTTTTTCTTGCAGTAGACAAAAGCGGTGATAACCACGGCAATAACAGCCCCGTAAATTGCAATACCGCCTTCCCATATGTAAAACACCGACCATAAATTATCGCGATATGCCTCCCAGGAAAAAAGGACATAATAAAGCCTTGCGCCAACCAAGCCTATCGGCAGTCCCCATAAAATCAGGTTATACAAATGGTCAGGGTCCTCCCCAAGGCGTTTTAGTTCCTTTGTGCCGCACCATGCACCCAATAAAATACCCGTTAAAATAATAAGTGCATACCAACGAATGCCGCCGCTGCCAAATGGCAGCGGTATGGCAATTTCGTGAATAGAAAACATAAGTCCAAGTCCGGGAAATCCAACCTTGTGCATAAAATTATCCCCTTTCCTTCGGCAATACCATAGACAATACCGCCTTTTCTTCTTCCAA
>JAZNLF010000170.1:0-11337 GCA_045578945.1 Clostridia bacterium
AACATCGCTGATATAATTTATCAGTTCGCGCCCTGTCAGCATATATGCATTTTGCATTGTGCCCCACGCGCGCATAATGCGGTCGGTAAGCTTTGGCGGCACCTCGGCGGCAATTTTTTTCCGAAGCGATGTTTCCACTTCCATAACAGAGGCTAAAACCTTGCTGAAGCGTTCAATGAAATCCTCCTCCGAAAGACCGAGTGTGGTCTGGTTTGAAATCTGGTAGAAATTGCCTTGTGCATCGCTGCCCTCACCGAAAAGACCGCGCACGGTCATACCCGATTTCGCCGCTTGGGACAAAAGGCCCGAAATGCCACCCGAAACGGATATAGCAGGGAGATGCACCATCGCAGAAATGCGAAGGCCCGTGCCCGTGTTGGTTGGGCAGCTTGTTAAGTAACCGAATTTTTCGTGAAACGCATAGTCGATGCGCTCGCCAATTAAATCATCAATCCGATTGGCAGTTTCATACGCCGCATCGGGCGAAAGACCGGGGGAGAGGCATTGAATACGAATATGGTCCTCCTCATTGACCATGATGGACACGGATTCATCTTTGTTGATGATGGCCGCGCGCGGCAACGTGCCATTTGTAAGGTCGGGACTGATAAGGTGTTTTTCGATAAGGGATTGCTGGCGTACGGGGGACAGCTTCTCAATTTTATAAAGCGTAAAATCCTTTGCAATCGGCTCTAAGGCATCCCATACGAGTGCAATGATTTTCTCGCCGTCCGCGCGGTCGAGCTTTGCCGCAAACGGATACCCGCTTATATTGCGTGCAAGGCGCACACGCGTGCTGATAACAAGGTCGTTTTTCGGCCCTTCTTCTTTATACCAGGTCATTTCGCATCCCCTCCTTCCATCTCGCGCAGTCTGTCGCGCAAGGATGCCGCCTTTTCAAATTCTTCATTTAAAATGGCCTCCTGCAGCTGACGGCGAATACGTTCCGCCTCTCTTTTCTGCCGCATGCCGCTGTCGGCGCGGCGCGGCAATTTCCCTGCGTGCAGGGCACTGCCATGTACTTTTTTGAGTACAGGCTCCAAAAAGCTTGCAAAATGCGTGTAGCATTTCTCGCAGCCGATGCGCTTTGTTGCGCGATATTCCTCATATGTTTCTCCGCACCCCGGGCAACGTGCGTGCCCGCCGATGTTGGGTGTTAATAAATTGAAGAAATCCGTACTAAAGATATCCTTTGTACCAAGATATCCCATTTGCGCCGCACAGTTGGTACAGACGTGCAGCTCCGTCTTTTTCCCGTTTATGTTTTGTGTAAGATGTAAATTTGCAAGGTTCATACCGCATTTTTCACATAGCATATGATTTTCCTCCTTTATATTGCCAGACTGACAAGCATATTTTTAAGAATAGCGGCGCGAAGGCCCTCGCGCAAAGGCCGCGGCAACGTGAGTACATTGTCCGTGATGGCTGACAGAATCAAGCGCCCTTCGCGTACAGATAAATATTCATTGTCTACCATATTCTGTACCAGGACGGATGCCGTTTCAAAGCTTATACTGTCCCCGATACTGTTTACAATGTGCATGATTACGTTGTTGCCGCTGATGGCGACCTTTTGTATCCGAAGATATCCGCCGCCGCCCCGCTTACTTTCCACCGAATAGCCGCGCTCATTGGTAAAACGCGTGCGAATGACGTAATTGACCTGCGACGGCACGCATCCAAAGCGCTCTGCAATGGTCTTTCGCTGAATTTCCACCGCGCCTTCGTTTTCTATTATTTCACGGAGAAACTGCTCTATGATATCGCTGGTTCCCATTTTCATTCTCCTTCTCTTTTGACTTTGACTATCTTTAACCATAGTATAACACCTCTGTTTTTATTTGTCAATACTTTTTTTATTTTTTCTTTTACGCGGCATTTTATTTTAGAAAATCAAAAGAAAAATAAACCACACCCGAAAGTATATCCGCTGTCGGGTGTGGTATGTAGAAAAATTTCAATATTAAATTTCTTGTGCTGCTCTATGGGCACTGCTCCATGCCCATTGGAGATTAAAACCGCCGCAATCGCCGTCCACATCTAAAATCTCGCCGCAAAGGTAAAGCCCGGGGACGAGGTACGATTCCATAGTTTCGGGGCAAACGTCTGCGGTATCAATACCGCCCGCGGTGACCTGCGCGTTGGCCCAGGGCATAACGCCAAGGACGGAAAGGCGAAAATCATGCAAAAGCTGCACAATGTCCGCGTCACTTTTTGCGCGCTTTATAACCTCGCGCCCGATGTTTTTCTGCAAAAGACCATAAAGGAAGCTCTCGCCCGTAAGATGGGGACAGAGCGCGCGCCGCGCATGTATCATTTCCGAAAGCTCTTTTTCGGAAAGGGACGGGAAAAAGTTTATGGAAAGCGTGACATCCTTTTCGCCTGCATGCTGGGACGCGATGCGGGAAAGGTTAAAAATCGGCGGGCCTGAAACGCCGTAATCTGTAAAAAGAATTTCACCCGTTTCTGTTCGCATCGGCTTTGTGCCAAGATAAATGGTCGCACTCCCCTGATGCTTTGTGCCTTTTAAAGCACGCATTGGCGCGGCAGTTTTGATTTGCACAAGGGAAGGGAAGGGGCGAACGAGCGTGTGCCCCAAATCCGTCAAAAGCTTATAGGCCGTGCCGTCCGTTCCCATGGACGGGGCGGCCTTTCCGCCTGCGGCACAAATGACCGTTTTGGCTTTTATCACGGTTTTATCCGCGAGCAAGACGTCAAAATAAGTCCCATAGGGTGTAATTTTTGTGACCTCGGCATCTGTACGCTCTATAGCTCCGCACTTTTTTGCGGCAAGGCGCAATAAATCCAGTACCGATGCCGCTTGCAAACTTTGCGGGTAGAGCTTTCCGTTTTCGCCCTCTATAAGCGGCAGACCGATACGCGCAAAAAACGCTTCCGTATCGCTTGCGGAAAACAGAGAGAGCGCATATTTGGAAAAGCCTTTGTGCTTGCCGTGATAGCGCTCGGGCGCAATATGTCGATTTGAAATATTACAGCGGCCGTTTCCCGTGGCGAGAATTTTTTTGCCGACGCGCGGCAAGCGTTCCAACAAAATCGCGCTTTTTCCGCGCTCGGCGGCAAAGATAGCCGCCGCAAGACCTGCGGCACCGCCGCCTATAATTGCAGTATCGTACATGCCGACACTTCCTTCGTTTTTTCTTTATTGTAGCATAATTTGTAAAAGTCTGCAACAGAAAATTATTTATATTCTTTTAATTTGGCGGTAGCAGTAAACTCTGTGCCGTCGCGGTTTACCAGGATACGGACGCTATCCTCGGGGCGGTAGTACAGAAGTTTTTCGCGAAGCTGCGCCATGGAAGTGAGCGGCTCGCCTTCAAAAGCGGTAATCATATCCCCCGGGCGAATACCTGCTAAAAGTGCAGGGCTTTTAGTGGCAACGTCGCTGACATATAGGCCGTCAACGTCGGGAAAATCGCCTTCCATGTAAAGGGCGGTGGCGCGGTCAAAGGCATAAAGCCCAAGGTATGGCATCTGATACGTGCCCTCGGCGATGGTGCGTTCCACAATGGGTTTACATAAATTGATGGCGATGGCAAAGCCCATGCCCTCGGCATCCTGCGCCTTAATGGTGTTAATGCCAATTACCTCGCCTTGCATATTGATAAGGGGGCCGCCTGAATTGCCGGGGTTTATGGAAGCGTCCGTCTGCAATAAATCCTCCATTAAAACATTGGTGCGGGAAGGGCGGAGAATGCGATTTTTCGCGCTTATGATGCCTGCGGTTACGGTGCGCTGAAACTGGAGGCTCAAGGGATTACCGATTGCCAAGACGGAGTCCCCGACCGCGACGGCGGCAGAGTCCCCGAGCGGGGCGGCAGAGAGGCGGTCAGCATCTGCCAAAATAATGGCGATGTCGAGCGCATCATCACTCCATATTTTTTTGGCGGATACAGTTTTGCCGTCAGAAAGTGTGACTAAAATGTTACTTTTATCCCCGATAACATGGTGGTTTGTGAGAATGTAGCCGTTCTCACTTACGATAACGCCGCTGCCCATACTGCTTGTGGAAGTCGGTGAGGATAAGCTTCTATTTTGGCTTGTGGACGACACACCGACGACGGAAGGGGAGAGCTTGGCGGCAATATCTGCGTGTGAGGGCATATCTGCCTCCGCCACCAAGGTTGAGGCGTTTTGCTGATTGGTTGCGCTGTCGAGCATAACGACAGATACGAAAAAGGCAGTTACGCCCGAAAAGAGGAGCATAAAAAAGACGCTGAAAAATTTTTTCAAGTGATGCACCCTTTCTGTGTGGGAGATAGAATGAAAATAGTATACCATATCTTGTAAAAAGTATTCTTTATATAAAAAAATATGCAAAATTTTAAAAAAATTTTTTATTTATACAAAAATGAAAACACTATATATAGGAATATTTTTTTAAAAAATAGCATATATAGTTTATTTTCTTTTTTTAAAAAATTTTTTCAAAAAAGAAAAAATTTTTTTAAAAAAGTCTTGAAATTTCATGAAAAATCGTGTAAAATTTCTATTAAGTGGTAGAAAGTGGTACTTTGTGTTAGAAAGTGGGTGAAGGTATGCTTAGCGGTCAATATAGTCACAGCGTTGATGCGAAGGGACGCGTTATCATGCCTTCGCGTTTTCGGGAAGAGTTGGGCGAGGTTTTTTGGGTAACACGCGGTTATGACGGATGCCTTACCGTTTATTCAGAAACGGAATGGAAAGCGTTTGCCGACAAACTTCTCAGTGCCCCCACTTATAACGAAGCTGCAAGAAGGCTCGTTCGTATGTTTGCGTCGAGTGCCGTAAGCTGTGAAGCGGACAAGCAGGGCAGAATCCTTTTGCCGACACATCTGCGCGAATATGCAGGGATTGAAAAAGAGGTTATCGTTACAGGCGCACTTTCCTGTGTGGAAATTTGGGATGCTGCGCGTTGGGATGCTTATAATAACGGCGAAAATACGATGTCCCTTGAAGAAGCGGCGGCAGAGCTTGCACGCCTTACAGGTGGCGCAAAATGAGCACCTTTCACCACGTCACGGTGCTAAAAGCTGAAACAGTAGACGGTCTTTTGGTCCGTCCCGGCGGCGTCTATGTGGATATGACGCTTGGCGGCGGCGGTCATAGTGCGGAAATCTTAAGGCGCGGCGGTATCTTAATCGGTATTGACCAGGATACGGCGGCACTTGAGGCGGCGGAAAAAGTCCTTTCGAAGGTCGGCGGCACTTTTTATCTGGAAAAAAGTAACTTTCAAGAGATAACACGCATTTTAAAGGCGCATAATTTACAAAGCGTGGACGGTATTTTGATGGATCTCGGTGTTTCGTCCCCGCAGCTTGATGACAAAGACCGCGGCTTTTCCTATATGCAGGATGCACCGCTTGATATGCGGATGGATCGGTCAAATCCCCTGTCCGCTGTGGAAGTGGTGAACGAATACAAAGAATCGGTGCTTTCGGACATCATCGCACAATACGGCGAGGAGCGCTGGGCAAAGCGCATTGCCGCATTTATTGTAAAGGCAAGGGAAAATGAGAAAATCGAAACAACAGGGCAGCTTGTAAGTATTATAAAAGCGGCAGTTCCAAAAGGGGCAAGGCAGGATGGGCCACATCCTGCAAAGCGTACTTTCCAGGCAATTCGCATCGCAGTAAATCGCGAACTGGAGGTTTTGGAAACTGCACTCGGGGACGCAATTGATTGCCTTGGGACGGGCGGACGTATTTCGGTCATCACCTTCCATTCCTTAGAGGACAGGATTGTGAAAAACGCGTTTGCCACGTTGGCAAAAGGATGCACATGCCCGAAGGAATACCCTGTTTGTGTCTGTGGAAATACACCAAAGGTCAATATTATAACGAGAAAGCCGATTCTGCCGTCGGCGGCGGAATTGGAGCAAAATCCGAGAGCGAGAAGCGCAAAGCTTAGAATTGCAGAGAAGAGGTGACCGTGGATGCAGGTGCCTGTATATGGCAACAACGCATACCAATATGACAGAAGCTACTATGAAAGACCGGCTGTAAAACCTGTAAAAAAGGTAAAGGTTCGTGTTAAAAAGAGAAAAAAAGTGTCCGTGGGAAGTGCTATACTTTTAGGGGTAGCAGTTTTGATGGCATTTTGTCTTTTATTTCGAAATTCACAGCTTTTAGAGCGAAAAGATACTGTAAAGAACATGCAGGGTGAGCTTTCTTCTGTGCATGCGCAGATTGTGGCAAAGCAATTTGAAATTGAGAGAAATGTGGACCTTAACAAAGTGGAGGAGGAAGCTATACAAAGGCTCGGCATGCAACGCCCCGTAAAAGCACAGATGATATATCTTGATATGGAAAACTGTGACTATGCGGAGTGCAGTAAGCAAAAAGAAACAGGGCATAAAAATATTTTTTCGGCACTCATTGACGGGGCACGGGAATATTTCGGATAAAAGCCCATATGATATAAAAGGCGGAGGGAGCGGTATGGTTCGCTCCCTAATTTGATAAAAGGAGGCGCAAGAAAGTGGCAAAGAAAAAGGTCAACATGAAAAAACGAATGGCCAATTTGTACAGAATATGTATGGCTCTTATGCTCCTTTTATTGCTCCGAACGGGATATTTACAGATTGTGCGCGGCCCCGCCTTGAAAGAAGAAGCAATCGCCCAGCAGACGCGTGACAGCCTGGTGAGCTCCGCGCGCGGCACGATTTATGACAGAAATCAGAAGGTTTTGGCGCAAAGCGCGAGCACAAATATGGTGTGCGTGATTCCTGTGACCATTCAGGCGGAGGAAAATGCAGAGGAGGTATCAAAGGCCCTTTCCGAAATCTTGGAAATGGACTACGATACCATTTATCAAAAAACACAGAAAAACAGCTATTATGAAATTGTAAAACGTCGCGTAGAGGCAGATAAAGTAGAAAAAATCCGTGCACTTGATTTGGCGGGCATACGCCTTGATGATGATACAAAGCGCTATTATCCAAACGGCAATTTAGCGTCGCACGTTATCGGCTTTACGGGGAATGACAATCAAGGGCTTTGGGGCCTTGAAATGGTATATGACAATGTGCTGGCAGGCGTTGCAGGCCGCATTATTACGGCAAAGAGTGCAAACGGCTCGGATATGCCGTATGAATATGAGCAGTACATGGACCCTGTTGCGGGCAGTGATTTGGTACTGACAATAGACGAAACCATCCAGCACTTTGCGGAAAAGCATCTGGAAACTGCTTTGGCGGAAACACAGGCGCAGGGCGGTGCGGCAGCTATTGTAATGGACCCGAAAACAGGCGAAATACTGGCTATGACCACAAAACCTGACTATGACTTAAATCAGCCGATGACGCTGACAAATGAGGCGCTTTTGGCAAGTCTTGAGGGACTTGAGGGCGAGGAATATGACAAGGGATATACCAAGGCGCTCGAAAAGCTTTGGCGAAACAAGGCGGTTGTTGATACATATGAGCCTGGCTCTACCTTCAAGACCATTGTCGCATCCATGGCACTTGAGGAAAATGTAGTAGGCTTACATGACAGTTTTGTATGCACAGGCTCGAAAACCGTTTCAGGCGTACCAATTGGCTGCAGCAATCGAAACGGCCACGGCGTACAGTCGTTTGTGGAAGGCGTACAAAACTCATGTAACCCTGTGTTTATGGAGGTTGGTGAAAGAGTCGGCGCAAAGACGTTTCGCGAGTATTATAAGCGGTTTGGCTTTGGGAAAACAACAGGCTTTGAGCTGCCGGGCGAGGCAGAGGGTATTTTCTTTACAGAGGAAAAGTTGAGAACCCTAGAGCTTGCTACCAGCTCCTTCGGGCAGGGCTTTAATGTAACGCCCCTCCAGATGATTACAGCCGTATCCGCAATTGCAAACGGCGGCTATCTTATGAAGCCGTATATTGTAAAAGAAATCAGAGATGCAAATGGAAATGCAACAAAAACAACAGAGCCGACTGTTGTGCGGCAGGTGATTTCATCAGAAACCAGCAAGACCATGTGTGAAATTTTAGAAGGCGTTGTATCAAAGGGCGGCGGTAAAAACGCATATGTCAAGGGCTATCGCGTTGCAGGTAAAACAGGAACCAGCGAAAAGCAGCCGCGCGGAAATGGAAAATACATTGCCTCCTTTGTAGGCTTTGCGCCTGCGGATGACCCGAAGATTGCTTGTATTGTGCTTTTAGATGAGCCTGTGGGTGAATATTACGGCAGTATTGTTGCGGCACCTGTTGTCGGCAAAATTTTAGATGATTCTCTTCGCTATATGGGTGTGGAAAGGCAATATAATGCGGACGAAGCCGCAGATGTAAATGTAAGCATGCCCAATATTGCAGGCAAAACGATAGGTGATGCAAAGGCAGCCCTTTTGGAAGCAGGCCTTCGTTATCATATAATCGGTGCTGAGGAGGGCACAGTGAAAAAACAGATGCCGCGCGCAGGTACGGCAGTACGAAAGGATGCAATCGGCATCTTGTATACAGAGGAAAATGCGGCAGAAACAAATGTGACAGTGCCGGACGTTACGGGACTTCCTGTTTCGGACGTCAATTACTATCTTGCAAATGCAAACTTAAACTTTATGATAAGCGGTGCAGTAAATCCCAACGTTACAGGTGTTTTGCGGTCTGTGCGGCAAGAGCCTTTGGCGGGGACGGAAGTGCCTGCGGGAACAGTTGTTAATGTAGAATTTCGCTACGCGGGTAGTAGCGACTAATAGGAAAGGAAGGAATCGGAGTGCGACTTTTTGAGCTCTTACAAGGTACAGAGCATGGTAAAATAGAAAAAGACGCGGAAATTACCGCGATATGTTACGATTCGAGAAAAGTAACGCCGGGGTCCTTATTTGTAGCCATTCGCGGCTACAAGACAGACGGACATCGGTTTATAGATGCTGCCGTAAAAAGCGGCGCGGCGGCCATATTGGCAGAGGAAGAGATGCCATGCGAGGTCCCTTTAATTGTATGCCCCGACACACGCAAAGCACTTTCGGAGGTTGCGGCGGCATTTTACGGCCGACCGCAAGATAAACTTAAGATTATTGGTGTGACGGGTACAAACGGCAAGACCACAACTACATATTTAATTAAGCAGATACTGGAGCTTATTGGTATTAAAACAGGCCTTATCGGGACGAATCAAAACATGATTTGCGACCGCGTTTTGGAATCGGAGAGAACAACGCCCGAATCTTTGGAACTCTACGCGCTTTTTCATGAGATGGTGAAGGAAGGCGTCACACACGTTGTGATGGAGGTTTCCTCGCATTCCTTAGCGCTTGGGCGTACACACGGCATTCATTTTCATGAGGCCGTATTTACGAATTTAACGCAGGACCATCTGGATTTCCATGGAGACATGGAAACGTATCTTGCGTGCAAAACCATTCTTTTTGAAAATGCACGCCATGGTGTTGTTAACATGGATGACCCGCATGCAAAAGCGTTTTTGGAGGCGGCAAAATGTCCTGTTATGACCTACGGCATCGAAAAACCTTGTGATATGCAGGCGGACGCAGTTCGTCTGAGTCAGCGCGGTGTTATCTTCAGCGTCAATATTGGCGGGACGCCGTACGAATTGCGGCTTGGAATCCCGGGCGAATTTTCCGTCTACAATGCACTTGCGGCCGCGGCCGCGTGCCTTGGCATGGGCATTCCGATGGACGATATTGTAAAAGGCCTTTTGCTTGCAAAGGGCGTGAAGGGGCGCGCAGAAGTGGTACAGGTGATGGCACCGTATACGGTAATTATCGACTACGCGCATACACCTGACGGCCTTGAGAATATTATTAAAACTGTACGCGGTTTTGCAAAGGGCAGAGTTATCACGCTCTTTGGTTGCGGCGGGGACAGAGATAAAACAAAGCGCCCGATTATGGGGCAGATGGCAACAAGCCTGTCTGACCATACAATCGTGACAAGTGATAATCCGCGCACGGAGAACCCTCTGGCCATTATCCGTGACATTGAAGAGGGCATAAAAGAGGGGGCGTATACCGTGGTGGAAAATCGCCGCGATGCAATTGAAAAAGCGCTTTCCATGGCAAAAGAGGATGATGTAATTCTTTTATGCGGCAAGGGACACGAAACGTACCAGCTGCTCGGCGATAAAACCATCGATTTTGATGAGCGCGTAATTGTGAAGGAGATACTGAAGAATGCGAGCGTATGATGTATGCTGCGCTGTGGACGGCGTTTTGTGCGGCAGTGCGGATGTAACCTTTAAAAAGGTATCCACAGATAGCCGCAAGGTGACGGAAGATACACTTTTCGTTGCCCTTCGGGGTGAGACGCATGACGGAAATTTATTTCTCGGCAGTGCTTTTGATAGTGGCGCTGCCATGGCAATAGGCACGGCGGATTTTGTGCCACCCGAAGGAAAAGCGTACATAAAGGTGAAAGACGGCGTAGAGGCACTCGGCGCATTGGCGAAGGCGCACCGCGCCGCATTTCGGATTCCTGTTGTGGGCATTACGGGCAGCGTAGGTAAAACCACAACCAAGGAAATGATAGCCGCCGTTCTTTCGCAAAAATATAATACCTTAAAAACAGAAGGGAATTTTAACAATCATATCGGCATGCCGCTTACGGCGCTTCGCCTCTCGGAGGAACACGAGGCGGCCGTTATCGAAATGGGCATGAGCGCGCGAGGCGAGATTGCCGCCCTGACGAAAATTGCATGTCCCACCGTGGCGGTGATTACCAATGTCGGCATGAGCCATATTGAATCTTTGGGCACGGTGGAGAATATTCGCGATGCAAAGCTTGAAATTGCAGAAGGCCTTCCAAGAGGCGGTACGCTTTTGGTAAACGGAGATGATGCGATGCTCCGCGACGTTACACTTGACGGCATTCGCGTTTTGCGATACGGCTTTCAAAATAAAGCGTGCGACTTTTTAGGCAAAATTATAGATGATAATAGCTTTTTGCTCGACGGGGTGACCGTTTCTATACCCGTCAGCGGCGTTCACAATTTGTATAATGCCTTGGCGGCGTGCGCGGCAGGGCTCATCTGCGGCGTTGGGAAAGAGGCGGCATCACGCGGCATTTTAGACTATGTGCCTGATGGCATCCGCCAGACGGAAACGGAAATCCGCGAAGGCGTCACGGTCATTTGCGACTACTACAATGCAGGCCCGGCTTCCATGGAAGCGGCAATCGGGATGCTTTGCAAGGGTGCGGCAAAACGAAAAATTGCCGTTTTGGGCGACATGCTGGAGCTTGGTGATTACAGCGAAAGGTGTCACCGAGATGTCGGCGAAATGCTTGGAAAAATGGGCGTGGATGCGGCACTTTTTGTCGGCAAAGCGATGCAGACGGCGGCAGAAAGTGCGAAGGAAAGCGGCGTTTTATATGTAGAAAGCTTTGCGGATAATGCAGCGCTTTCG
>JAZNLF010000171.1:0-2387 GCA_045578945.1 Clostridia bacterium
TAGGACAACTCCTTGGCTCACAGAACGACATGGCTACGATCCGACTTTCATGGATACCTTTGGCAAGAGCGGCAAGCCCGCGGCACTTCTTAAAATGTTCGGCCTGACGGCAGAAGACATCGCACAAAAAGCACTCGCGACCATTGCAAAGAAAAACGCGTAAGCTATAAAAATATAAGCGCCATGATGCCCCGAGGGGGCATCATGGCAGCATATATATCCGTGCATCCGTATGATTTTTTATCGTGCAGATACACGGATATATATATCTTGAGAATCTAAAGAAAAGAGAGAATTCATCATGCACGAGCTTTTATCAAAATTAAACAGCGTCCAGCGCGAGGCGGTCACCACCACGGAAGGCCCCGTTTTGGTGCTTGCGGGCGCAGGCAGCGGCAAAACACGCGTTTTGACCTACAGAATTGCATATCTGATTGCCGAAAAAGGCGTATCGCCCGAAAATATCCTTGCCATCACCTTTACGAATAAGGCGGCGGCGGAAATGAAGAGCCGCCTCGAGTCCTTAGTGGGCGAAGGGGCAGCGTATATCTGGGCGCGCACCTTCCATTCCGCGTGCGTGCGCATTCTGCGGCGTGATATTGATAAACTCGGCTATAGCTGCGATTTTACAATTTATGACACGGCAGAGCAAAAGGCACTCCTTCGCGAGATTATAAAAGGGGCGAATTTAGACGAGAAAACCTACACAGTTTCCGCGTGCATGCAGCAGATTTCCGCGGCGAAAAACGCCATGCAGACGCCCGAGGCGTTCGCAGCGCTCCACCGCGGCAACTACCGCATGGAAGGCTTTGCAAATGTGTATACACAGTACCAAAAAAAGCTCCGTCACTTTTCCGCCGTAGATTTTGATGACCTTTTGTGGCTTACCGTACAGCTTTTTGAAGAAAATCTCGACGTTTTGGACTATTACCGAAACAAGTTCCGCTACATCCATGTGGACGAATATCAGGACACAAACAGCGTGCAGTACCGCCTTGTGAGCCTTTTGGCGGAAAAACATCGGAATCTTTGCGTTGTGGGTGACGAGGACCAGAGTATTTATAAATTCCGCGGCGCGGATATTCAGAATATTTTGCAGTTTGAACGCACATTCCCCGATGCAAAGGTGATTCGCCTCGAGCAAAACTACCGCTCGACGGAAACGATACTCGATGCGGCAAATGCCATCATCGCGCAAAACGCCGAACGCCTCGGCAAACGCCTTTGGACGGATAACGGCGCGGGCGAAAAAATCGTCAAATACTGCGCCAGCACGGAGTATGACGAGGCAAGCTATATCGCCGCCGAGCTTTTGCGCCTGCATCGGCAGGAGAATATCCCCTATGCCGATATGGCGGTCTTGTACCGCATGAACGTCCAGTCCCGCCCGATTGAAGAACAGCTTTTGTTAAATGCCGTCCCCTACCGCATCATTAAAGGCCACCGCTTTTATGACGCGAAGGAAATTAAGGATTCTATCGCGTACCTGCGCATTGTGCATAACCCCGAGGATAACATGAGCCTCGCGCGCGTAATCAATGAGCCAAAGCGCGGCATCGGGGCGACGTCCCTCGGCAAGGCGCTGGCGGCGGCGGAAGAGGCATCCGTCAGCCTCTACACCGTAATTTCAGACGAGCAGTTTGCCCCCGCGGTCGGCGCCACGTGGGCAAAAATGCACGCATTTTATAAAATGATAGAGGAAATCCGCGCGGAGGCAGGCGATCTTTCCATGTCCGCCTTAATCAGGACGATTTATGAAAAAAGCGGCTATCTCGCGCAGTTTAACCCCGAAAACCCCGAGGACGGCGCGCGGATTGAAAATCTGCAGGAATTCATTTCCGTCGGCATGAAATACGAAAAAGAGGCGGAGGAATCTTCCCTGACGGACTTTTTGGATAACCTTGCCCTTATCTCGGACGTGGACGATTACGATGAGGATATGGACGCGGTCACACTCATGACCATACATACCGCGAAGGGGCTCGAGTTCCCCGTTGTCATTTTATGCGGCTTTGAGGAAGGCGTTTTCCCGTCCTATCGCGCCGCATTTGAGCAAAGTGAGATTGAAGAGGAACGGCGGCTTTGCTATGTTGCGGTCACACGCGCCAAGAAAAAGCTGTATGTAACGCATGCCGAGTGCCGCACACTGATGGGCGCGACCACGCGAAACCGCGTATCCCGCTTTATGCTGGACGTGCCCGAGAACCTTTATATGTCCGAAGGGGCATCTGCAATGCCTGTAGAAACCACGCCTTTTGCCATGATAAAGAAGCCAAGAACCGCGCCAAGCTTCGGCACAACGATTATGACGCCGTCCGCCGCACCGCAAAAAGCGGCGCCGTGCGATTTTGCCGTTGGCGATACGGTGCGCCATCGTAAGTTCGGCG
>JAZNLF010000172.1:0-5307 GCA_045578945.1 Clostridia bacterium
AACTTTGGATACAGAGGGTCTCTTCGGCTTTTACGCCCTATATGATATTCCACCTCTGTGTACGGGACATTTTCCCCACCTACAACCACGGACAAAACAACATACAGTTTCTCGTTTTCTGCCGAAATTACTTCATGTTGAATTACAAACCCATTAGAAAGTAAATATCTTCTTAATGCATCAGCCGCCGTCATCGGTTGCAGAATCAGCTTTATATACTTTGGTAAATTTGCTTTTTCAAGGATGTTAGCAATCAATTCCCCACCCATGCCTGCAATGATTACAGTATCGTAAAGCGAAATATGCACATCTTGCAGCCCGTCTGCTTTTTGTGTGGTTATAAATTTCTCCATGCCAAAGCGCTTTATATTACTATCTGCCCGAAGAAGCGGTCCGTCATGCACATCTGTTGCAAGTGCCGATGTTATAATATTTTTTTTAGCCAAATAAATCGGCAAATACGCATGATCCGTACCGACATCAATTACACGTGCGCCGTGTTCCACCATCGCCGCAATAGACAAAAGGCGTGGTGTCATAAAGCTATTCAAGGAAATCCTTCAGCTTTTTGCTTCTGCTCGGGTGACGTAATTTGCGAAGTGCCTTCGCTTCAATCTGACGAATACGTTCACGCGTTACATCAAATACCTTACCCACCTCTTCTAACGTGCGCGGACGGCCATCATCCAGACCAAAACGCAAACGTAATACCTTTTCTTCTCTTGAGGTTAAGGTGTCTAAAACATCCATAAGCTGTTCTTTTAAAAGTGTAAAAGAAGCCATTTCACTGGGGGCAGGTGCTTCGTCATCGGGAATAAAGTCCCCAAGATGACTATCCTCCTCCTCGCCAATCGGAGTTTCAAGCGAAACAGGCTCTTGTGCAATCTTCATAATTTCGCGCACTTTGTCGATGGACATATTCATTTCTTTCGCAATTTCTTCAGGTGATGGATCTCTGCCTAATTCCTGCAAAAGCTGTCTGGAAACGCGAATTAACTTATTAATCGTTTCCACCATATGCACAGGAATACGAATGGTTCTTGCTTGATCGGCAATTGCACGCGTAATAGCTTGGCGAATCCACCAAGTGGCATATGTGCTGAATTTAAAGCCTTTTGAATAGTCGAACTTTTCGACAGCTTTAATAAGACCGAGGTTGCCTTCCTGGATTAAATCCAAAAACAACATTCCACGACCGACATATCGCTTTGCAATGCTAACAACAAGACGTAAGTTTGCTTCTGTAAGGCGCATTTTAGCGACTTCATCGCCTTCCACCATGCGTTGCGCGAGGGCGAGTTCTTCCTCGGGAGACAAAAGCGGAACTTTTCCGATTTCCTTAAGATACATACGCACGTGGTCATCAACATTAATGCCTTCAGGCAGACTTAAGTCAATTTCCTCCTCGTTGGTTGCGATTCGCTTTAAATCCTCATCCATATCCTCGATGACTTCAATTCCCATCTGCTCAATGGATTCATAAATTTTTTCAATTTGTTCGGGTTCTAAGTCCATCTCTTCAAATGCTTCGTTAATTTCCTTAAAGGTAAGCATACCCCTTTTTCTTCCCTTATCTACAAGGTCCTTAACGATTGCTTTTTTGTTTGAAATGTCTGACATGTCTTAGTCCCCTCCTTCCTTCTTATTTTTCATAAGTAATGTATTTAATGTTTCTAAATCACCGGATTTTGCCGCTTCCTGTACTTTACGGTCATATGTTTCTTTTTGGAGTGCCGCAATTAATTCTTTTGCAGCTACAAGATTATTTTCAAAATTAAGAGGCATACAAAGTGCTGCAGCAGCTTTCGCAGTCTCTTCTTCTGAAAAACCCGAAACAATCAGCGCGGCATCATCCGTTTCTGCAAGACGATTTAAAACCTTAATTAAAACCGCATCCTCAATTATATCTAAAAGCGTATCTTTATATTTTTGATAGACTGATTTATCTTTCAAACAAAGAGATACGAGCTTTTCAGCAGCCTTTTGTTTTGGTACGGTAAGGGGTGTGTTGTTTTTCTGGTGCACGTTCCACTTCTGTGCCTTTTCAGCACGAACATGTTTTTTTTCTACTTCTCGTGCAATCGCCGAGGAACCGATACCTGTTTCGGCCGCGACCTTCTCGCGCAACACTTCTCTTTCCACACTACTCGGAACCGTGCTTATAATTTTTGCACACGCTTCCGCATATTCCATCTTTTGATATGTGTCCAATAAATCATATTTTTTGCGTAAAAGCATCATTTGAAAACCGGCAGGTGTTTCGGCTTTTTGTAAAAGCGCATTAAATTTTACTGCCCCATATATTTTAACATATTCGTCAGGATCTTTCCCTTCGGGTAAGGACAAAATACGAAGTTTAACATCCATTCCCTCAAAAACTTCGATAGCTCTTTGCGCCGCTTTTATGCCTGCCGAATCTGTGTCGTAACACAAAACAATACGTTCTGCACAGTTTGCAGCTAAACGCGCCTGTTCTCTTGTTAAAGCAGTACCAAGCGAGGCGACAGCGTTTTGCACGCCATTTTGATACAGGGATATTACATCCATGTATCCCTCAACTATAATCAGTGAATCAAATTTTTTGGCAAATTGCAGAGAAAAAAGATTTTTTCCCTTATTAAAAAGTATCGTTTCAGCTGAATTTAAATACTTTGGTTTTTCATCATCCAATCTTCTGCCGCCAAAGCCAATCAAATTCCCCCGAATATCAAAGATTGGGAACATGAGGCGTGCGCGAAATCTATCAATTAATTTCCCTGTTTTCGTAAAGGAGGATACGCCAACGCCAACCAGCTGTTCTTTACTATACCCTTGGGAGAGTAAGTGCGCAGTTAATGCATCCCAAGAATCAGGTGCATATCCAATCCCATAGGTTTTTAACGTTTCAGGTGAAAGTTTACGCTTTAAAACATACTCTCGTGCAGTCTTCCCTGCATCCGTATATAACGAATCATAAAAGAAACGCGCAGCTTTTTTATTAATTTCAAGAAATAATTTCTTTTGCTCAAACAGTTTTTTATCTTCTTCACGAAAAGCAGTATTATCAATCGAAATACCTGCGCGTTCTGCCAAAAGACGGACTGACTCCAAAAAATCAATATTTTCTATATTTTTAACAAAATCTATAATATTACCGCCCGCATTACAACCAAAGCAATGGTATAGCTGCCTGTCCGATGACACATGGAAGGAGGGCGTTTTTTCTTTATGAAAAGGGCAAAGACCAACGTACGCATTTCCGCTACGTTTCAATGTAACATATTGCCCTACAAACGAAACAATATCATTGGCGGCAATTATATCTTGAATTTTTTGTTCAGGAATATGCGCTGCCATCGTCCATCTCCTTCTTTCGTGACGATAAAAAATACCTTGCTTATCTTTAATTCGACATTCAAAATCTAATTCCTTCTTTTTTTATTAAGATTCAATGTTTTTTTCCTTTTATGCAAAAAATACATTGCCAAACCAAGGTTTGACAATGTATAAGTTTGACCGGAATTTGCATTTTTATACTATCTGTACCAACTTTTGGGCAGAAAATACATTTTATATATATGCATCGCGTATGTATCCGTCATACCGGCAATATAATCTAAAATCTGCCGTTCCTTCTCGCAAGAAGTCTGTTTTGCATCCATGGGCAATAAATCATAGTTTTCTAAAAAGAAGCGGTACAAATTGGATACAACATTTCCTGCCTTTTTCTCTTCTTTTTTCGCCTCAGAGCCGACGTAGACTGCATCAAACATATATGTACGAAGATCCAGCATAGCTTTTTTTACAGCTTCACCCATTTTTATTTCGGGTGAATCCATACTATGCATAATGACATCCCGCACCATTGTATCTATACGGCTACTATGGTTATTCCCAAGCACTCTGACACAAGAAGCGGGTAATGCATCATTTTTTATAATGCCGCCGCGAATGGCATCATCAATATCATGATTGATATAGGCAATGCGGTCTGCAATCCTAATAATTTGCCCCTCCGGTGTCTGGGGAATTCCATCTCCCGTGTGATTTAAAATACCATCCCGCACTTCCTGCGTCAGATTTAATCCAACGCCGTTTTCTAAAACTTCAACCACACGCAAGCTTTGCTCGTTATGGTGGAAGCCTAATGGACAAACCCCGTTCAAGGCACGTTCGCCTTCATGTCCGAACGGCGTATGCCCTAAATCATGTCCAAGAGAAATTGCCTCCGTTAAATCTTCATTTAAACGCAGCGCACGTGCAATGGTGCGCGCAATTTGCGCAACCTCCAAAGTATGTGTAAGTCTTGTTCTATAATGGTCACCTTCAGGCGTTATAAAAACCTGCGTTTTATGCTTAAGACGCCGAAATGCTTTTGAGTGAATAATTTTATCTCTGTCACGCTGAAATTCCGTTCGAAAATCACATAATTTTGACGGATGGCTTCTTCCTTTTGTATTTGATGAAAGTGTTGCATACGGCGATAATGTTTCGCGTTCAATTTCTTCCAATCTTTCTCTGATTGTCATTCGCCTAAAGCCTCGCTTTCTTATGTAAATTAAAGTTTAAGCTCTAAAATTCGTGCTGCAAGAGAAGCACAGCGGCTGATTGCAAAGGTATCTTCTTTTGCGGGACGCATGGCACATACACCAAGGTGACCTGCATCATATTGATGCGAACCCGGGCCGATAATAGACATCCCGTGAACCAGCATGCTGTTTTGCAAGGATTTTACGGTTGCCTCCTGACCACCATATTTTGATGCACCGCAAACAAGTGCAGCGCCATATTTACCGATAAATGCTTTCTCGCCACGATAGGAACGACTTTTATCAAAAAAAGCTTTCATCTGTGCCGTAGGGCCGCCAAAGTATACGGGACTTCCAAAAAGAATAACATCGGCCTGACGCATTTTTTCGAAGACCTCTTCTAAAGCCGTACCGCGAAAACACACACGCTCACAAGGCGATTGACAAGAGGTGCAAAAAGGCTTCTTCAAAGACTCCATAATAGAACCGAGCTGCGCCATTTCTGTTTGCACACCTTCTAAATCAGAAAAGACGCGACTAATAAGATACGCTGTATCTCCATCTGTATGCGGACTGCCATTTAATGCATATACAAACAAGTTTTACATCTCCCTTTCAATAAGATTAACTGCAAGCGCACGAAGTGCTTCTCCCTTTTCTCCAAATGGTAAAAGAGATTCTATTGCCGTATCTGTAAATGTACGTACCATTTCTTTTGCTTTCTGAATACCAAAAATGGAAACGATTGTATTTTTATCATTCTTTTCATCACTGTTGACTGGTTTTCCAAGTACTTCTG
>JAZNLF010000173.1:0-6037 GCA_045578945.1 Clostridia bacterium
GCTTTCGTCGCACCCATTGCAATGTCTGACTCTTTTTCTAAAATACAACCCTTTCCCTCATATTGCGAGAAAAGTCTTGCTGTCATCGCGCCGACTACCCCTGCTCCGATTACTACAAAATCGTACATTTCGCACATCTCCTTTATACTTTTGCAAGTTTTATATTTTCTTCTTTATATAAATCCTCAATTAGTCTGACCTTATTTATATTGTGCGCATGCTGCACCAAAAGGGTGACCTCGGTCAAACCGTCTTTATACTTTTTATAACCTATTTCTGTAATACTGATTTCAAATTCCTGAAGCTTTTCTATTACTTTGGAAATAGCATCTTCGCTTTCCAAAACACGGATAACCAGTTCACTCTCAATTTGATTATGTAAAAATTTTGCGTTTTTGTGCATCAGCAATTGAACAAAGAAAATGATTATGGTACAAGCGATGCCTATAAAATACATCCCGCAGCCAATAGACATACCTATACCTGCAATCGCCCAAATTCCCGCAGCCGTAGTAAGGCCTGTTATATTGTTTTTTTGAATGAAAATCATTCCGGTTCCTAAAAAGCCTATTCCCGTAACAATTTGTGCGGCGATTCTTGACGGATCCAACTTTATGTCTACATTGGAATTCGTAAAAGTATTAAAAAAATCTTCAAAGCCATATTGCGAAATAATCATCATAAGGCAGGAGGCAACAGCCACTATAGAATGCGTTCTGATTCCTGCGCCTTTCCCTCTGTTTGTTCTTTCATAGCCAATCAGCGCACCGCAAAGCACTGCTATTATAATCCGAAGCAGCATTTCTCCTTTTAGTAACACACTTTCATTTTGCATAAAATCGAGAATATAACCCAATACAAAAACTCCTTTCGACAACAAAAAAAGCCGCACCAAAACATGGCTATGCCATGTTTTGATACGACTCCAAATCTCTGTATCATGTTTATTGTATATTAAATATATGCATTTGTCAAGCACAAAATGCATTATTTTTTAAGCCATCGTTACATTCTTGCTTTTTCCAACATGTTTTCAATATAAATCCCATATCCGCGCGCGGGGTCATTGACAAAAACATGCGTAACAGCTCCTATTAGTTTCCCATTTTGAACAATTGGGCTGCCACTCATCCCCTGCACAATGCCGCCCGTCAATTCCAAAAGGCGCTCGTCCGTCACGCGAAGAACCATGCTTTTCCCCGAATTATTCCTTTGCGGCAGTACGCGTTCCACCTCTATTTTATAGCCCTTCATTTCGCCGTCTACATCGCTATATAGTGTCGCTTCTCCTTTTTTGACTTGCGCGCGGACAGCAATCGGAATCTCTATTTTTTCCCCATCGCACACATACTGCGTGCCATAAATGCCATTAGCATCGTTCTTTTTAATTTTCCCCAGTTCCTTGACTGTAAATGCACCGCGAAGTTCCCCCGGCGCACCGCGTTCCCCCTTGGAAATATAGGTGATTTCACAATCCGTAATACTCCCCTTCTCTACATTGACCATCCTGCCCGTATCAGCGTCCTCTATCCCATGCCCAAGCGCCGCGAAGTTTCCGCTGTTTGGGAGGGAAAATGTTACTGTTCCAATGCCTGCCGTACTGTCACGCACCCAAAGTCCCAGCTTATAGGCGCCCCCGTCTTCGTAATAGACGGGTGTAATCTCGGTTTCAAAGGTTTTATCCTCACGGCAGATGGTAAGCCGCATGGGTTTTCCTTCACTTTTATCGACAATTTTTTCCAAAGTACGGCTGCTTGTAATCGGTACATCTCCCGCTTTTATGATGCGGTCACCCACCAAAATCCCCGCCATCTTCCCCGGTGACGGGTCCCCGCTGTTTGGAATTTCCGACATTCCAATGACCAATGCACCCTCCATATAAAGCTTTATACCAACAATATTCCCGCCGAGCGTTACAACAGAAGGCTCCACCACGCTTACATCCGTGCGCTTTTGCAAAAAGCCGAGCAAAGAAAAATCAATTGAATAATCCCCGTTTACAAGCGGCGTGACGCTCTCGTTCGCAATGCGAAAACTGCCGCTTTGCACCTTTGTCGACAAAAAGGATGGAAATATGTGTTCTTCGCCGCGCACCATCACCATTTTATCCGGTAACGAAGACACTGCCTGATAGCCATAGGCAACCAAAATAAAAAGCACTGCAGAGAGTGCTTTTATCTTATTTTTATATCGTTTCAAAATCGCCTCACCTCTTCGGTTACTATGTCCGAAAATGAAGTGTATTAGACGTTTAAAAATTTGTTAATCGAGTTTTTGCAGTTTTGTTTTTTTCATACATTGTTTTCTTGCAAAAAAGAAGCAAACCGTGTGCAGCATGAGGGTTATAAGCCACGTTACGGGGTATGATAAATACAAGCTTTCGAGTGTTCTTGCCTGTGCAAAAATCGTATATACCCATAAAATACGCAGAAAACACGTGCCGAAAAGCGATGTTATAAGCGGAAGCATTGAATATCCCATGCCGCGTACAGCGCCCATAACATTTTCCATATATCCACAAATAACATACGGGAACGCAAAGAAAGGCAGACGAATGAGGCCATACTGAATTGCGACAGGGTCCTGCGTATACATGTGCAGTAGTTCCTTCCCGAAAAACTGCATCACTGCACCCATGATGCCGCCGATGAGTGTGACATAGAAAAGTGCGACCAAAAGGCTCTTATTGATTCTTTCAAAATTGTCCGCACCACGATTTTGTGCGGTAAAGGTCAGCGTCGTCTGATACATGGCGTTCATGGCAATATACGTAAAGCCTTCTAAGCTGACCACAGCGGAATTCCCCGCAACCGCATCCGCACCAAAGGAATTGATAGAGGACTGGATAAGCATATTGGAAACGGAGAATAATGAGCTTTGCAGGCCCGCAGGCAGGCCGACTGTGACAATTTTAATACTTTCTTCTTTATAAAACCGCAATGCTTTGAGCGAAAGCCGTATATCACCTTCTTCACGAAGGAGGCAAAGCACAACCAAAACGGCTGCCACAAGCTGCGACACCGCCGTTGCGGTTGCAACGCCCTCTGCGCCCATATGAAAAACAAGAACAAAAATTAAATTTAAAACTACATTTACTATGCCCGCAATCGTAAGAAAAAATAAGGGCCTTTTTGTATCACCTGCTGCGCGAAGGATAGCACTGCCAAAATTATAGACAATATTAAAGGGTAAACCTATGCAATAAATACGAAGATATAAAGTCGAGCTGTCAATAATATCCAAGGGCGTATCCAAAAGATGTAAAATCGAGCCTGCAAGAGAAAAACCGATAATACCCATCAAAACACCGCTTAGGATACTGATGCACATAGCCGCATGCACGCTGCGCCCGATGCCTTTTTTATCACGCGCACCGATTTTTTGTGCAACGACAACGTTTGCCCCGACGGAAAGACCGATGCAAAGAGAAATTAAAAGACTCGTTGTCGAGCCTGTGGCGCCGACCGCCGCCATTTCATGACTGCCTGCAAAATTGCCGACAACGATAATATCCGCCGCATTGAAAAGGAGCTGCAGCATTCCACTTAAAATAAGCGGAATCGCAAAGAAAATCATATTTTTAAAGAGCGATCCTTCGAGTGGATTTATGCGGTAAGATGATTTTTTCATTTTCTTTCCTCCAATTCCGCCTGAGTCTTTAATCATTATAAAAGCATTCTCCGAAATAGTCAAGGCATTTGGAAATTTTTTTTGACTTTTTTAAATAAATCAAGTATAATAAATAAAGTAGGGAGGAATAAAAATGGCACAATACGATAACGCAAGTATTTCATCGCTCAAAGGCGCAGACCGCGTACGTCTTCGTCCCGGCGTTATTTTCGGCTCCAATGACCTTGAAGGTTGTCAGCATGCCGTGTTTGAAATCTTGTCCAATTCAATAGATGAAGCACGCGAGGGCTATGGCAAAGTTATTGAGGTTACGCGTTTTATGGACCATTCCATCGAAGTGAAGGATATGGGGCGCGGTATACCTGTAGAATATAACCCAAAAGAGGAGCGCTATAACTGGGAGCTTGTATTTTGTGAAATGTATGCAGGCGGCAAGTATAATAATAACGACGGCGAAAATTATGAGTACAGCTTGGGGCTTAATGGTCTTGGCAGCTGTGCCACGCAGTACGCCTCGGAATATATGGAAGTCACCGTCCAGCGTGACGGATATCGCTACCAGCTCTTTTTTGAAAAGGGTGAAAATCAGGGCGGGCTTTACAAGGAAGAAGTTCGTTATCGCCACACAGGCACTACCATCAAATGGCGGCCTGACCTCGCGGTTTTTACCGATATAGACATTCCGCTTTCCTATTTTCAGACAACGCTCAAAAAACAGGCTGTTGTCAACGCGGGCATTACCTTCCTTCTGAAAAATGAAACGCCGTCAGGCATGGAAACCTTTACCTACTTTTATGAAAATGGTATCAATGATTATTTGGAAGAAATTTCGGGAGGCAGTGCCTTCACTTCCCTGCGCCGCTACGAGACCGAGTGCCGCGGGCGTGACCGCGCGGACAAGCCCGAATACAAACTGAAAATGGAAGTGGCATTTTGCTTTTCCAATCAAGACCCCGTTTTGGAATATTACCATAATTCCAGTTTTTTGGAGCATGGCGGTTCGCCTGACAAAGCCGTGCGAAGTGCCTTTGTTTCTGCCATTGACGCTTTTATTCGGCAGGCGGGGAAATATGTGAAGAACGAATCCAAAATTACATTTTCGGATATACAAGACAGTCTTTCGTTTGTCAGTAATTCCTTCTCGACCATGACAAGCTATGAAAATCAAACAAAAAAGGCAATCAATAACCGCTTTATTGCCGAAGCGATGACGGATTTTTTACGTAAAAACCTCGAAATTTACTTTATAGAAAATAATCTCGAGGCAGAAAAAATTGCCGAACAGGTGCTTCTTAATAAGCGCAGCCGTGAAACGGCGGAGCGCACACGCGTCAATTTAAAAAAGAAGCTTGCCAAAAATATAGATGTAACAAATCGTGTGCAAAAATTTGTCGATTGCCGCACGAAGGACGTGCAGCGCCGCGAGCTTTATATTGTGGAGGGTGATTCCGCGCTCGGCTCGGTAAAGCTTGCCCGCGATGCGGATTTTCAGGCCGTTATGCCCGTGCGCGGCAAAATTTTAAACTGCTTAAAGTCTGACTGGGCAAAGATTTTCAAAAGCGATATTATCATGGACCTCATGCGCGTGTTAGGCTGCGGCATTGAAGTGAAAAATAAGGATTTCAACGCATTTGACATGGAGAATCTCCGCTGGGATAAAATCATTATCTGTACGGACGCGGACGTGGACGGCTATCATATCCGCACGCAGATTTTAGCCATGTTGTATCGCCTGACGCCGACGCTGATTCGCGAAGGCAAGGTCTATATTGCAGAATCGCCGCTTTTTGAAATTACAACGAAAAACGAAACATTTTTTGCATTTACCGAGCGCGAAAAAGCGGAAATCATCGAAAAACTCGGTAATACCAAGCACACGATTCAGCGTTCAAAGGGCCTTGGTGAAAATAATCCCGATATGATGAGCAAAACGACCATGCACCCTGATTCACGGCGACTGATTCGCGTACTGCCTGAGGAAGCAGAGAAAACCGCGGAAATGTTTGAGCTTCTTTTGGGAGATAATTTGCAAGGAAGAAAGGATTTCATTGCAGAAAACGGCGCATCTTATATTGACATGGCAGACGTTATGTAATCACGGAATTTTAAAAGGGGATGTAAAAAAAGAACAGACCGCAAAAAGGCAAAAATAGTAAGAAAAAAATAGTGAATGTTCGCCATACTATTTGTTAAAGAGGCAGAAAAATCTCATTCTATTCGATTTTCCAAAGATTTTAAGCCTTTTTGCTACGAACAAACTTCGCCGCTACGTCGCAACTGTCGCTTAAAGCAGTTTGCTTTTGCAAACATGCCGTTAGTGCTCCGTTGCTCCTTTTCCCCTTAAAGTCTTGCGACTTTCGGGGACCCCGGAAAGTCCACCGGGACTTTTTGGGGAGAGGAAAAGCAA
>JAZNLF010000174.1:0-5201 GCA_045578945.1 Clostridia bacterium
TGAACTCAGTAGATAAGAATGCCGAAACACCGAAGGTATACGCAAAGTATAATGCAGGAGAAGTCGAAATTCCGTACAAGGTAAGGGACAGCTTTTTCTCGCTGAAAAAAGACAGTAGCGGAGATGGTGCAGAACAAATTATCCAAAGCCTTGCCGCATGGAATGTTCTCAGCGTGGCACGCTCAAAACCCGATGCGGGTGGCGCACCGGTTTGGAAGGGAATTGTTTCTACAAAAAAACTCAGCAGTCAAAAGATAAATGGGGAAAAGGGTAATTGGAGAACGCTGGGCAGTACAGAGTATGAGATTACGCCAACGTATTTGTCCTATATGGAAAACGAGGCCATGCAGGTTCCGCAGCTCAATATTGGCGATACGGTAACTGCCTACTTAGACTATGAAGGCAAGATTGCGGCAGCCTATATGAATATTGCGGATTCAAAGGTTTATACTGGATATATTATAAATGCCGATTATACGACAGATGGCGGAAAAATACAACTTTATGATATAGACGGCGGGCGCGGCATCCAGATTTTACGCTTGGCTAAAAATGTTCGCGTAGACGGAACGAGCTATACCGAGCATAGGAAGGTTATGGACGAACTGGAAAAGTCGGCAGGTGTCATAAATGCAAATAAAGCCGAGGTAATTTCGGGCTCAAAGTACAACCAGCTTGTGTACTACAGTGTAAATGCAAATAATGAGCTGGAAATGATTGAAACAATCACTGCGAACCCGACGCCCTCGGACTATGCCTTGCATTTGTCTGTCCCTTACAAAGATACATCCGCCGAACTGAAATACGAAAACGGAAAGCTTATGAATGGCACCAGCCAAATTGCAACAGTTACAAAAGCAAAGGTTTTGATTGTGCCGACAAATGTGCTCGCTGAAGATAAGTATGCAGTCAGGGCGTATGATTCCTTCTTTGATGATGGATTAACGTATAAAGCAGAAATTTATAACTTAAATGCAGTTAAGGAAGCAAAATTTGTCTTGATTTACGGAAATAAAGAGGGTGTTGCCAATATTTCTGCTGACTCACCCATGATGCTTCTGACCGGAATGAGTCAGGTCGTAGACAAAGAGACAAACGTTGCAGTGGATAAGGCGGAAGGGTATGATTTCCGCACCAGCGGCACGATGTCTATTGAGTCTGAGTATAGCGGTATGCTGGCAAAATATAATATAGGGGATATTTTCCGCTATTCGGAGTATGCCGGGAAAGTAAATGGTACAAAACCCTTTGTAGAATATGGAACTACAGAGCCGATAATTTACAATAAAGATGGCGATAAAATCACGGATGCTATCGGCGGCGAAACTGCGGATGCAGCAGTTGCGGCAGCGGCTGAAAAACGTTTCTTCCAGTTTGATACGCAGCCGGCTTCCAGCACACGCGGCGGTGTTATGTTCGGTACGATTTTAGGACGCGTTGATAATACGATACTCTTTACACCGACCATTGCAAAAGACCCGCACGGCATTCAAGATAAGGGTGACAGAACGATTGACGTCGGTGGTGCAATTGTGTATCTTTATGACTACACACAACCGAAGGATGCAGATAAAATACAGGTGCATGCCAATTTAGATGTTATTAAATCCTGCAACGACCTCAGAGTAACAGGCAAAGATATTACAAATGCGACACAAATGATGGTGTTTTATTCAGGAAATGAAAATGTAGAGGCAATTATTTTATTTAACTATTATAAATAATATAAATAAGAGCCTTTTGTCGGGGCAGTATTAACTGCCCCGCATTTTAGCAATTCGACACAGAAAAGGAAGTGTTGGTTTTGGTATCAAAACGAGCTTGGGCAGAGATTGATAAAGCTGCATTGGCAAACAATATGCAGGAAGTTCGAAAAGTAACAAAAGCAAAAATTATTGCAATGGTTAAGGCGAACGGATACGGGCATGGAGGCGTTTCTGTTTCAGAAATTTTTCTGCAAAACGGCGCAGATGCCTTGGGCGTTGCGTGTGTGGGAGAAGCCTCACAGCTTCGTCAGGCTAACATAAAAGCGCCGATATTGATTGTGGGCAGTGTCCCGACACCGGAACTTAAAGACGCAATCTTAGCAGATGCGATTTTGACAGTATCATCTTATGAAGAGGCATGTAAAATCAACGATGCAGCATCCAAGCTCGGCAAAATCGCACCGGTACATATAAAAGTAGATACAGGTATGACGCGCCTTGGGTTTTCTGTAAAAGACGTCGATTTAGCAAGCCAAATATTTGCGATGCCGCACATTCGCCCCGAAGGCGTCTTTACACATATGGCATGCGCAGATGATGCAGAAGAAGAGCCTACAAACATACAGTTTGCCGCATTCTCCCGTTTTGCAGATGCACTGCCTGGCGGGACGCTTATGCGTCATGTTTGTAATAGTGCGTCGCTCTATCGTTTTCCAAGTATGCATCAGGATGCAGTGCGTCCCGGCATATGCCTTTATGGCAATGCACCCATGCCCGGTATGGGGGACTTACATTTAAAAGAAGCGATGTCTCTGCGCGCTACCATAGCGCGCGTGGCGGAAATTCCCGAGGGGACTAAAATCGGGTATGGTGGCACCTTCACGGCAACAAGAAGTATGGTGGTTGCAACCATCCTGATTGGATATGGGGACGGCGTGGCACGTGCGCTTTCCAATCGTGGAGAAGTCATTATAAAAGGCAAGCGTGTGCCGATTATCGGTAGAATATGTATGGATCAAATGATGGTGGATGTAACGGGGCTTGACGTCTATGCAGGGGAGATTGCCACGATACGCGGCAGAGCAGATGGAAATGAAATCACGACAGAGGAAACGGCAAAATTATTAAATACGATTTCATATGAAATTTACTGCACAGTCGGCGAAAGGATTCCGAGAATCTATGTTTAAAAAAATTGGAAGCATACTGCTTTTGCTTTTTTGGATGGGCGTAATTTTTGCCTTTTCTGCACAGCCTGCGGAGGAATCTGACGAAACCAGCGATAAGGTAGAAGGCGTTGTTATGACCGTGTTGCAAGCGATTTGGCCTGATTTTGAAGATTCAGAATTGGCGCAAAATATCGTGGAGAATCTGACAACACTTGTTCGAAAAGGTGCACATTTTACAGTATATTTGATTTTAGGTATATTGTCACTTTTCGTATTTTGGGCTTATAAAGTACAAAAAATGGCATGGCTTTATGCACTCGGCTTTTCTCTTTTATATGCCGTAAGTGATGAAATACATCAGACGTTTGTGGATGGCAGGGCAGGCAGAGCTACGGATGTACTCATTGATATGGCAGGTGCAATGGTCGGCATTTTACTCGCATCTTTTTGCGTAAGCATTGCAAGAAGAAGAAAAATCAATAAAAAGGAATTGACAAACTAAAAAAAGTATGCTATACTAAAAGAAATTTAAATGCGATGATGAGGAAAAAGGTACATAATCAGCACAAAAGAGAGCCGTTGGTTGCTGCGAAACGGTGTGCGTTATGTACTGCGCTCGCCTCTTGAGCAGTGCACTGAACGATTCATTCGGATTCAGTAGGTGTAACCGGGTTCCCGCCGTTATTGGGTAGGCGTTGTATATAGACGCCGATGAGTGGGCATAAATATGCCAAAAAGAGTGGTACCGCGGAAGTGTATGCTTTCGTCTCTTTGCGATTTACAAAGAGATGAAAGCTTTTTTGTTTTAGAAAGGAGTAATAACATGAAAATTTCTTTTTCAACGCTGGGTTGCCCCAATTATACCTTTAAGGATATTTGCATTATGGCGAAGGATTTGGGCTTTTCGGGGATTGAGGTGCGCTGGCTTGACAGCGAGAATGTGCGTTCCCCTTTCGCACCGGATCAATGTGAGGAAACGGCAAAACGTCTTTCGGCAATGCATCTTTCAGTGCCGTGCTTATCGACGGGTTGTTGCCTGAATGATACCGCGAGAAGAGAAGAAAATCGAAAAGAAATTTTCGGCTATATTGATACGGCAGCAGTGATTGGCGCGCCCTATATCCGCGTAATGGCGGAGGGGACGGCGGCGCCTAAGGAGGATGTCGATGACGATGCCGTGTATCGTGAGCTGGCAGAGATTTTACCCTACGCGGAGGAAAAGAATGTCACCATTTTGCTTGAAACCTCGGGCGCGTATGCAGACACGGAACGCCTTCGTGCACTTTTAGACCGCGTGCAAAGTGATTTTGTCGGTGCACTTTGGGATTTACACCATCCGTATCGCTATTTTGGAGAAAAGCCCGAGAAAACCTTGCAGAATCTCGGCGCGTACATAAAGCATGTGCATATTAAAGACTCTGTGGTAGAGGATGGAAAGACTATATATAAAATACTGGGCGAAGGCGATTTGCCGCTGGATGATATGCTTCTTGCACTTCGCTCCATCAATTATGAAGGCTTTGTATCTCTTGAGTGGGTGAAAAACTGGGCGCCCGATTTGCAGGATGCAGGCATTGTATTCCCGCAGTTTGTAAACTTCATGGGCGCGCATACGCAAGATAGCGTCGGTAGCGGTACTTTGTATGACAATAACCGCGGTACAGGTAAATATGTATGGCGCAAAAATACGTTAATTGATTTGACCTTCCCGCAGGTTTTAGACCGTATGGTTGAAGAATTCCCTGACAGATGTGCCTTTCATTATACCACGCTTGACTATACGCGTACTTATGCGGAGTTTCGTGATGATGTAGACACCTTCGCCCGTGCTTTGATTGCCATGGGTGTAAAGCGAGGGGATCATGTTGCTATCTGGGCAACCAATGTACCTGCCTGGTATATTACGTTTTGGGCGACAACAAAAATTGGTGCTGTACTGGTTACGGTCAATACGGCATATAAAATATATGAGGCGGAATATCTGCTTCGTCAGTCCGACACGCATACGCTTGTTATGATTGACGGATACAAGGATTCCGACTATGTGGGCATCATGCAGGAATTATGTCCTGAGCTGGAAACGCTCGAAGAAGGGAAACCGCTTTATTCGAAACGTTTGCCGTTTTTGCGGAATATCATTACGGTGGATTCAAAGCAAAAAGGATGCCGCACATGGGATGAGGCAATGCGTCTTGCAGATACCGTACCGATTGAAGAAGTATGGCGGCGCGCCGCATCTATCCATAAGCATGATGTATGTAATATGCAGTACACGTCGGGCACAACAGGCTTCCCCAAAGGCGTTATGCTGACACATTATAACGTT